>JBATLA010000224.1:0-2792 GCA_049669945.1 Polyangiales bacterium
GGTCTGGCGAGGTCCCGATGACTGCCTGCACGGCCCGGTCGGGACTCAGCCCGCCAGGGACGTAGAGCGAACGAAGTCCTTCGGTCGCAGCGTCACCGGCAGAAACATCAGCCGGGCTCTGGCCTTCGTCGACCCCGGGCGGCGCCTGGGCGTAGGCGCGGACTGCGCCGAGGCCGAGGGCGATGCCAACGACACCAATGAAGACCGTGTAGCGATGCGTGATCATGAATGCTCCTTGCGGAGGTCATGATACGCCAATCGCGGACGGACCAGGCTTCTTAGGGCGCGACCTCGCAGGGGTACGGCATCGCGCCCGGGACGTCGTCCACGAAGTTCGCCTCTTCGACGCGGCTCTGAATCGTGTCGGGCTCGGTGACCGCCCGCCAGAACCAGTCGCGCATGACTTCGCCGTCGACGCTGCCGTCCCAGAGGCTAGGATTGAGCGTGACCGTGTGGACGCTCTCGTCCGAAACGCTCGTGTAGTAGTAGTTGATCCCGTTGAGGTCCCTCGTGTCGCAGTAGTCCTGGCGCATCGTGTTGATCCAGGTCGCGAGCCAAGCCTCTTCGGTCTGCCCCATGCCGGTGAAAAACGCGTCTCGGCGTTGGGTGTTGTCGAGCGGGTTGCTCGTGATCAGCATTTGCTGCTCGGGCACCTGCTTGAGGCGCGGCGCGATCGCGTTGTAGAGAACCGGGCCGACCGCGCAGTCGCCTTCGAAGCAATACGGCGGAAGGTTCGGGAGCATGGCCCAACCATTCTCGACCGGGATCTTGACGGTACCGAGGAGCGCGACGCCAAACGGCTGCTCGTTGTCGAGCGCGCCTCCTGCGTCCGGAAACGCCGCAGTCCTCGGCCAGAGCAGGTCGTCCAAGAACCAATGGTAGTTGTAGAGCGCTCCGTACCCGCCCGCCGACCAACCGCCAAAGATTGCGATGAGCTCGTCCGGACGGAAGCCGGAGTCACCGTCGGCGTCCATCTCCTTCCAGATGACGTCTCGCGCCATGCGGACCGCTGCGCGCAGGTTGACTGATCCGTAGCGCGGCAAATCGACGCTCCCTGGGTACTCGATGACACCTCCGCCGGCGAACACGTCCTGGTTGCAGTAGGGCAGCCAGATCTGCGTCCAATCCGCGAACGGGCTGACCTCCGGATCGGGCGTCATCAGTCCTGTGCTGTACGGCTCGTCGTCCATTGCTGTGAACAAGCCTGGGTTGTTCTCGAGCCGATCGGCGCACTGTGGCTCGAGCACGCAGACGCCACCGCCCTGAAGACCAACCACCACGCGGTCGAGTGGCTCACCCTCCGGCGCCAGCTTGACCCAGAAGGAATAGGCGCTGCCATCGCCGCACATCGTGCCCCACTTCTCGCCGTCGACGACGATCCGCTGCCACTCGCCACGCGTTGCTTCGAAGTCGCTGTTCGTGGGCCCACAACCCAGCGTGAGCGGACTGGTCGTTGCGTAAGACGTTGCGGTGATGCAGTCGACCTGCTGCATGGCTCGGTCGATGTAGATCTCTGGGTTCACGG
Organism: Polyangiales bacterium; assembly: GCA_049669945.1. GTDB lineage: Bacteria > Myxococcota_A > Polyangia > Polyangiales > Houyiibacteriaceae > SG8-38. The sequence continues at coordinate 1,526 of JBATLA010000224.1, forward strand.
CGATCACCTCTTCGAGGGACGTGCTTCCGCACGCGCCTTCAACCTCGGCGACCGCCATGTCCGCAAGCGTCTGAAGCTCCGCATCGACACTCGCCGCGTCGCAGGCGTCGGCGGCCAAGCAGTCGCCGATCGTGCTAAGCGCGCCGTCGACCATCGCCGACGCCGTTTGGTGCGCGCTCCTCAAGCAGCTCTTCTCACCGCTGCTCGCCGACGGATAGACGGCGCCCTGCGGACCGCCGTAGGTGCGCCATGCGATCGAGTCCGCTTCGGAGCGACACGAGTTCTGAAGCCGGCCGACGAGCGCATCGACGGACAAGGAAAGGAACTCGCCGTCGCTGCAGGACGCTTCGAGGTCGGTTTGAAGCCCCGAAAGCGCCGCGCTGATGTTCGCGTCGTCAGGGGCGCACGGCGCGTTGTCGTCGGCGTAGCAGGTCGCCCATGCATCGTTGACGAGGCCGATGCAGTCGCGAACGCCGACCGAAGCCGCCTCTGCGCAAGACTTGAGAGCGCTCCCGCCGGAACCGCCATCGCCGCCCGACCCCCCGGATTGGGAGTCGCTGCTGCATCCGGTGATGCCCGCTGCGAGAGGTAGACAACAGACGACGGCGACAAGGCGAAGCTTCGAACGGGACATGGGCTCTCCTCGAGGGGGCGGGGATCTGACGCTGGGGTGACGCGCCAGGGCTTCGTATGCGGGCGGCGGCATTCTTGTCAACACTGGGACTGGCCTGCTTGCCGCCGCTACGCCGCCGATTTATAGCCGTCGCCTATGGCTCAGGGACTCAAAGTCGCGGTGGTCGGAGCCACCGGAATGGTGGGCGCGGAGATGCTGCGTGTGCTCGAGGAGCGCGCATTTCCCGTAGCCGAGCTGGTGCCGGTGGCATCCGCTCGAAGCGCCGGCAAGACTGTGACGTTCAAGGGCGCCGAGCACACCGTCGTCGAGATCGCGCCCGAGGTTTTCGAAGGCGTCGACCTGGCCCTCTTCTCCGCGGGTGGTGGCACCTCACGGGAGTGGTCGCCCATCGCCGCAAGCAAGGGCGCGCTGGTCGTCGACAACTCGTCGGCCTTCCGCGCCGATCCGGAGTGCCCGCTCATCGTGCCCGAAGTCAACGCGGACGCGGCGGCCAACCGGCCCAAGGGCATCATCGCGAACCCCAACTGCTCCACCATCCAAATGGTCGTGGCGCTGAAGCCGCTCCACGACGAGGCGCGGCTCAAGCGGGTCGTCGTCGCGACTTACCAGGCGATCAGCGGCTCGGGGGCGACG
>JBATLA010000225.1:0-2672 GCA_049669945.1 Polyangiales bacterium
GACCCAGAGCCCGCGCAGACCGGCTTCCTGCATCGCCTCGCGCAAGGCCTCGGGGTTGGTCCCACCGACCGCTTCCTTCACTTCCGGATGCAAATCGATCGAGGCCCAGTTCACGCCCCTCGGCGCCGCCGCGAGCGCGACGACCTCGGTCCACTGCGCGAGAGACACCGAAGCCTCCGGCCGGCTCTGTCGCCACACGACCAGCGCCCCGACGACCCCGAGCACCACCAACAACCAACCTCGCTTTGCCACGCTGCTACCCTCTATCGTAAGAAGCCCCATGCCCCAAGGCCCCAAGCTCCGCGCTCACCCCATGGCCCGGCCTTTTCACGTGGTCCTGGTCGAGCCCGAGATCCCGCCGAACACCGGTGCGATCGCACGCACCTGCGGAGCCACCCAGTCACCCCTTCACCTGGTCGGGCGCCTGGGCTTTCGGATCGACGCGCATGCGGTTCGCCGAGCCGGCCTCGACTACTGGGACCTCGTCGACATCCACCGCCACGCATCGTTCGAGGCTTTCGAGGAATCACACTCAGGTGACCGGATTCATTTGTTTTCTGCCTCCGCATCGAAATCATACCTGGAGGCAGCGTTCGAGCCGGGTGACGCCTTGGTCTTCGGCCGTGAGTCGGTGGGGCTCCCCCCGGAGCTCCTTCAAGACCGCCAAAATGTATGGGCCATTCCCACCCTCGGTGCAGTCCGGAGCCTCAATCTCAGTAACGCGGTGGCCATCGTCCTCTACGAGGCGCTCCGCCAGAATCAAGCCCTCGAAAGCACCTTTTTGGGGTAGCGGCGTCGCGGATGAATTGACGTGAATAGACGCCGGCGTGTCCCCGTCCGAAGGACATGGCCCACTCACGCGCAATTTCGTTCCTGCCCATGGTGCTCCTTCTCACTGGCTGTCCGATCTACGGCTCGGGGCCGGTTCACCGCGGGGTTCAGGTCTCCTGCCAAAGCGACTACGACTGCCCGTCGGACACCTATTGCGATTGGGACAGCAACGAATGCGTTGGCTACGACTTCGGCATCTGCCTCACCGACGGTGACTGCCCGGTCGGAAGCTACTGCGAGCGGACCGACGGGGGCTGCTACATCCCGGCCATCGCGGAGTGCAACGGCGATGTCGATTGCACCTCGGGATTCGAGTGCGACTTCCGCGATAGCTGTCGGCCGGAGACGTTTGGCACCTGCTTGATCGACGGCGACTGCGCATCCGGCGACCTATGCATCGCCAACCTCTGCACGCCGCTCACGGAGACGTGCCAGTTCGACTTCCAGTGTGCGGCCGGCTTCACCTGCGCCAACAATCGATGTCTCCTCCTTTGCGGCCCGGATACCCGATGTCCGACCGGCACGGGCTGCCAGGACAGCCTCTGCCAGCCCAACATCGGCGAGTGCATCGACAGCAGCGAGTGCTCGGACCTCACGACCAATTGCGTGGAGGGTACCTGTCTTCGTCGCTGCGACGAAGGCTGCGACGGAGCGACCGAAGTCTGCGACGCCGAGAACTTCTGTAGGCCCCGTATGCTCCCCGACCCGAATGCGCCGACACCGTTCTGCCGCTCGGACGCGGACTGCGACGGCACGATCTGCGTGGAGGGCGTGTGCCGCACGGCATGTGACATCACCGCGCCCGCACCGGACGACCTCTGCGCCTCCTACGACGGGCAGGTTCCCCTCTGCGGTCCGGACAACCTCTGCTACGCGCAGAGCGAGCTCCTGAGCGACTGCCGCGTTCAGAGCGAGTGCCCGAGCGGCGAAGACTGCATCGACGGGAAGTGCCGCTAGCTGACCTGGTAGCGGAGCCGCCGCACGTCCCTCAGCACGCGATCGATGGAGTGCACCGGCTCGTAACCGAGCTCGGTGCGCGCGCGTTCGTCGTCGACCATGCACACGTAGCGCAGATGGTCGAGCTCCTGTGAGGGGAACGAGCTCAACCGAAGCTTCCAGAGCTGATCGAGGGCGACCTTGGCGAGCGGCGCCGGAACCACGCGGGGCCTACGGCCCGCTTTTCGAACGAGGTGCGACAGCGGCATCTCGCCGGGGCCTCGGATGTTGAAGATCCCCCGCACCCCCGGCTGCAATGCCAGCTGAATCGCCCGGACGACGTCCTTCTCGTGAACGAGCTGCATCATGGGGTCGAAGCCCATCACCATGACCGGCCGCTCGAGGCGGAGGTACTTGCTGGCCGCGTGGTGCACTCGCCCGACGAGGTGGCACGGGCGAAGGACGACCGTCTCGGTGTTCGGATGCTTCCAGAAGAAGCTCTGCGCCAGCATGTCGAGCTCGACGAGGTCGCGCATGCCGCCGAAGTGCTGGGCGCCGAGCAACGGCGCATCCTCGGTGAGGAACTGCGGATTGTTGGCCTGCGGACCGTAAACGTTGGCCCCGGAGAGCACGACGAGCTTCGGCACCTCGTACTGCGCCATGTAGTCGAGCAACTTCTGAAACGCGACGACATTCCAGGAGTGCCGCTCTTGATCGCTCCGCCTCAGGTCGTGGAGCACACCGAGATGGACGACGGCCCGGATATTTCGGCCGCGAAAGATGTCCTTCATCTTCTTGCGACGCATGTCGAGCTCGTGGTGGACCACGTCTTTGGGCCGGTCGGGGAACGCGCGCCGGTCGACGCCCACGACTTGGTCGGTCCGATGGAGCTCACGGGTGAGGAG
>JBATLA010000226.1:0-2714 GCA_049669945.1 Polyangiales bacterium
CGTACGAGCACCTCGGACGCGAGTACTACGCCCGCCTGGACCGCCAGATCGGTCAGCTCTGCAACCCTCTCGATGACGACTCGGTCGTGCTGGTGGTCAGCGACCACGGGGCGCGCGCGATGCACGGCGGCTTTTGTATCAACGAGTGGCTGATCGCGCGGGGCTACCTAGCGCTCCGGAAGGCGCCCGAACGAGCCGGACCGCTGAACCACGACGACATCGATTGGCACCGCACGAAGGTCTGGGCCGAAGGCGGGTACTACGCTCGGATCTTCTTCAACGTCGCTGGCCGCGAGCCAAACGGCATCGTGCCTGCAAGCGACGTCGGGGTGCTGCGCGCGTCGGTTCGAAAGGCTCTAGAAACGCTGTGCAACGACGACGGCGCCCGTATTCCAGTTCAGATCCGCGATCCGCAGGAGTACTACCGGCAGGCACGCGGCTTTCCGCCGGATCTGATGGTGTACTTCGACGACCTGAAGCTCCGAGCGATCGGCTCGGTCGGCACGGGACGAACGGTGGTGACCGAAAACGACACGGGTCCCGACACCTGCAATCACGCGTGGAACGGTATCTTCGTCATGAGCGGCGGAGACGCGCCGACGCGAGGCCGCATCGAGGGAGCGGAGATCTACGACATCACCCCGACGATCCTGGGCCTGTTCGGCGTGCCGAGGCCGCCAGACATCTTGGGTAGAGATTGGAGTCGGTAGGAAGGGTCAGCGTGAGCGTCAGGACGATGCTAGCATCCCCCCGGTGCCGGCAAGGGCCCTAGTCATTGGTCTCGATGGGCTCGACCTCGGCGTCGTCGAGCAGCTCGGTCCGACGGAGCTTCCGAACCTCCACGCCCTGATGAATCGTGGCGTATACGCGGCGCTCGAGTCGGTGCAGCCGCCGGCGACCTTGCCGAACTGGACGACCTTCCTCACCGGCCTCGACCCTGCGCGACACGGGGTCTTCGATTTCACGACGCGCAACGGCTACCAAGTCCGGTTCACCGCGGGAACCGCTCGCGAGGCGCCGACCATGTTCAAGCAGCTCGACGAGCTTGGGCTTCGCTGCGCGTGTCTGAGCTTCCCCGCAACCTGGCCTCCCGAAGAGCTTCAGCACGGAGTCTTCGTCAGCGGCTGGGATGCGCCCGTCGCGTTCGAAGCCGACCGGTCGTTCATGTGGCCACCGTCGCTCTATGACGAGACGCTTCGCGAGTTCGGGACTCCGACCTTCGACGACGTCGATGAGTTCCATGCAGACGAACCCGGATGGATCGACCGACTGCCGGCGGCTCTCGAGCGAAGGGTCGAGCGCAAGACCGGGTGGGCGCGCTGGTTGCTCGGCCGCCAGGATTGGGACGTGTTTGCCTTGTATTTTGGCGAAAGCGATACGGCCTCGCACTACTTGTGGGCCCACCACGATCCGGGTTCCCCGCGACGCCCCGCGCGCGTCACCGTCAAACAACAGGATGGACTCGGGCGCGTGTATCGGGCCCTCGACCAAGCCGTGGGCGCCCTAATCGACGCCAGCGGTCCCGACACCGAGGCGACCCTCCTGAGTGACCACGGCTCGGGCGGCTCATCCGACAAGGTGCTGCACCTGAATCGGCTCCTCGCCGAGCAGGGGCTGCTGCGCTTCCGAACGCAGGGTGGCCGAAACGCCGGCAGGTTGAAGGAGCTGGCGCTCCGCCGCCTTCCACCACGTCTCCGAGAACGGCTCTTCCGCCTGGGCAATGCGTGGCTCCCGAGCCGCTTGGAATCGAACGTGCGCTTCGGCGCGATCGACATGCGCCGAACGCTCGCGTTCAGTGATGAGCTCAATTACTTCCCCGGCATCCACTTGAACATTCGAGGGCGCGAACCGCACGGCATCGTGCCGTTCGAGGAACGGCGTGACGCCGCACTTCGTGTGCGGGCCGCGCTCTTGGAAACGCAGGACCCGTGGACGGGCAAGCCGGTGTTTCGGGACATCGTCCCGAGAGAGGATCTGTTCGAAGGCCCCCACTTGGATCGCGCGCCGGACCTCCTCGTCGATCTCGCCCTGGACGCCGGGTACTCGTACAACGTAATGCCGACCGGCAGCCAATCGGAAGTCTTTCGGCGGCTCCCCCCCGAAGAGCATCTCGGCAAGAAGGGTCGCAGCCTCCCCGGAAGCCACCGCTCTCACGGCTTCATGGCCCTCGCGGGTCCCAGCATCCGGGCCGGCGGGCAGATCGAAGCCCACATTGCCGATCTCAGCGCGACCCTACTCCGGCGCTTGGAGCTTTCCGTACCGACCTCTTTCAGCGGGCGGGTCCTCTGGGAAGCCCTGAGCGCGACGGACGGCGCCGCGTCCCAGGCGTTGCCCGAGGTCACGCAGATGCGTCGCCGGTTGGCCGCGAACGAGGCGCTCGTCGAATCACGGCTGCGCGCCCTGGGTTACATCGAATGATTGTGCACCTCGCCTGTCTCCCGTTTCCGAGCCATCAGGGCACACAGGCTGCTCTCGATGCGATGCTTCGCGCTTGGTCGGCGTCGGGGCGCTCGGCACATCTCCTCACGTATGCGCACGGCGCGTCCACGCCCGACCCGCCCTACAGTATCCACAGGGTTCCGGACTTCCCCAAAGTCCGCTCGCTTCGGTCGGGTCCATCTTGGGGAAAGGTCGCGCTCGACGCGCGTTGCGTCGCCTCGACGCGAGCCCTCGCTCGGCGACTCCGCCCCAACGCGATCGTCGCACACCACATC
>JBATLA010000227.1:0-4445 GCA_049669945.1 Polyangiales bacterium
GTCCTCCGGAATCTCCGGCAACGCGCCTGAGTCCGGCGCGTACGCGGCGCGAAGCGACGGGACGTGGACGACCTCGTGCGGCACCGCAAAGGCTTCAGAACAGAACGCGAGCTTGGGTTCGGCGTCATTGAAGATGTGGGCGACCTCGCCGGCGCCGAGCTTGGGGCTGAGAGGAATCGTGGTGACACCGGCGGCGAGATTGCCGATCATCGCAGCGGCCGTCGATGGGCTCGGTTGCGCCCAAACCGCGACACGCTCGCCTCGCTCGACCCCAACCCGGTCGAGGAGCGCCATGTGCTGCAGCGCCGCGTCTGCAAGCTCGGCGTAGGTCCACGAACGCGCATCGATGATGAGAGCGAGATGGGAATCGGCCGTGGAGAGGCGGGGGAACAGGGAGGACACGGTGGATCGATACCACAAAAGTCAAAACGCTGAACGCTGAACGCTGAACGCTGTCGCTGTCGCTGAACGCTGACGCGCGAGCCCGAAGCGCGAAGCCCGGAGCGAAGCGCCGCCAAGGTCGAGCGCAGCGAAGGCCGCGAAGGGAGGACTACGGGCGGGGGTGGGCGGGTCGGATGTGACGAAACGCTGACGCTGAACGCTACCGTTCTACCGGGAAATCACCTGGGCCCCACTCGTTCCACGATCCGTCATAGAGTTTCACGTCTTCGTAGCCGAGGGCCGTTAGAGTCAGCCAGGCGAATGAGCCTCGCCAGCCGGACACGCAGTAGGTCACGGTCGTCTTGGTCGGATCGAGGCCTTCGTACAGCATCGCGAGGTTCGACTCGGGTAGCAGGAAGCCCGCTACTAGGTTTCTCGTCCAGTTGACGCTGCTCGCAGTGGGAATGCGGCCCCCGGCGTATTCACCGTCGGAACGCGCATCGACGAGCTGAATCGAGGGCATGTCGTATGGAGGGTCACCAAGCTGTTGGAGCACCCAGTCACCCGTTGCACGCAAGCTATCGTCGACGCCCACGATCGTGTAGTCGCTGGGCGCCACATCCGGAGGATCGGTATCGAGGTCGCCGCCGGCATCGACCCACGCGCCGTAGCCGCCATCCAAGTAGCGGACGTCGCCGTGCTGGTAGTAGAGGAGGCTCCAGACGACGCGCGATGGGTCGTACTCGGGCGGAGCGCCATACACGACCGCCACCACCTCGTTCTCGAGGCCCGCTTCGCGGAGTACTGGCTGTGCCTCCGTCGGCATCTTGATCTGCGACGAGACCCCCTCAATCGTGGTGACGAGGTCTCCGGGCCGCAGGTGGATCGCCCCGGGAATTCTGGACGTCGCATAGCCAGAAGCACGGGTGTCGACCAACTGGATATCTGCGTCGTCCAAATGGGTTTGGAGCCAAGCGGTATCGACCACGAGCGCCGCGGGAAGTGGCGCGCCTGCGCCGGGCTGCCTGCACTGTTCGGCGTTGAGGCCCTCGCATTCGCCCGCGCTGTTGCTTCCGCTGCAAGCAAGCAGTGAGATAAACAAGGCGGGGACAATGCTTTTTACAAGCATCAGGGCACTCTACCCCAAACCCGCGAAATGCGGTACGAGGACCCGGACGATGTTCGACCCCAGCAAAACCATCGTGATTGCCAATCCCATGGCGCGGCACGGCTTCGTGGGTGAGAACTGGCCGGAGCTGAGCGCCAAGATTCGCGACGCCCTCGGACCGGTCGAGCTACAGCTCACCGCATCGCGCGGCGACGGGTTGAGAATCGGCAGGGAGGCGATGGCCAGGGGCGCGCGAACCGTAATCTCGTTCGGCGGCGATGGCACCCACAGCGAAATCGTGGACGCGATCATGCGATCCGAGCTCAACAGGGAAGTCACCATGGGCATCCTTCACGCCGGCACCGGTGGCGACTTTCGTCGAATGATCCCCGGTGCCGAGGAGCTCGAGAGCGCCTGCGCAGTCGTGCGCAGCAAGCCTGCGGTCCCCATCGACATCGGGTGGGTGCAGTACGTGCACGACGAAGGTCGCACAGAGGGCCGCTTCTTTCTCAACATTACCTCGATGGGCATGGGGGGCCTCGTGGATAGGCACGTCGCGGCGTCGAAATCGAAGAGCAGCGGGAAGGCCAAGTACTTCAAGGCCGTGTTGCGAGCGAACATGCAGTACAAGCCCGCGAAGATCCGCCTGCGAATCGACGGCAAGGACGAAGGGGAGCACCAGATCAGCAACATCTGCGTCTGCAACGGTCGTTGGGCTGGCGGCGGCATGATGTTCGCGCCCGACGCGCGCGTGGCGGATGGCATGTTCGACGTCGTTTTGATCCGCTCCGCGTCCACGCTCCGAGGCCTGCCGGTCATGGCCGCCCTCTACAAAGGCACCCACGTACGATCACCGCTCGTGAGCACCTATCGCGGACGCCACGTAGAGGTCGACATGATCGAGAACACTGCATGGATGGACATCGACGGCGAAGCTCCGGGCGTCGGTCCGGCCGAGTTTCGCCTCCACGAGCGCGCGCTCCGGGTGATCGGCATCGGCGCCGAGTTCATTTGAGCCAATCCCGGCCGCCCGACTGCAAAGAATGGCGCTATGCTCGCGACGATGGCGCGTCCCTATTTCGGCACATCCACCCCGATTCCTTTTGCGCACCGCGGCGGGGCCAAGCGCTGGCCGGAGAACACCTTACTCGCGTTTCGGAATGCCACAGAGCTCGGCTACCGACACATCGAGACCGACATCCACGAGACCTCAGACAGTCAGATCGTCTGCTTCCACGATTCCACGCTCGAGCGCACGACCAACGGGCGCGGCAACCTCGCCGATCACACACTCGCCGGGCTCCAGCAGCTCGATGCGGGCTATCGGTTCATCGAGAACGGGAGCTACGCCTTTCGAGACGCCGACGTGCGCATCCCAACGCTCGACCAGGCGCTCGAGCTCGGTTCGGACATCCACTACAACCTCGAGGTGAAGCCCAAAGATCCGGCATTCGCCAAGCGGCTTTGGGGGTACATCGAGCATCACGGGATTCACGACCGGGTTCTGGTCGCATCCGAGCACGACGAAGTCACCGAAGCGTTCCGAAGGCAGAGCCGGGGGCGCGTGGCGACTTCGCCGGGGCGAAAAGGCGCGATGAGCTTTTGGGGCCGCGTGCTTTCGGGCACGTGGAGACACGCGATGTTCCCTTTCGATGCGCTCCAAGTCCCGCCGGTCTTTCGGGGCATGAACGTCATCACGCCGCAGTTTCTCGATGCCGCCCACCACCACGGCATTCAGGTCCACGTCTGGACGGTAGACGAGCCGGTGCAGATGTTCGAGCTCGTCAACGTGGGCGTGGACGGGATCATGACCGACTTGCCCGACGTTCTTCTCGAGGTTTTGTCTAAATGCTAGCTCGGTGACGGAACCTGTGTTGTGATGGCAGCGGCATGAAACCACCGATGCTGCTGTTTGCAACCGAGCGATACCAAGAGCTGGGAGAGGACGTCGCCGGCGCGGGCGACTTCGACTTGGGGGCCATCGAGCGCAAGGTGTTTCCGGACGGCGAACGGTACCGAAGAATCGAAACCGACTGTGCGCGCCGAGATGTCGTGCTCGTCGGCGGCACGGTCGACGATGTCGACATGCTGGAGATCTACGATTTGGCGTGCGGTCTCGTGCACCTCGGCGTTCACACGATGACGCTCGTGCTGCCGTGGTTCGGCTACCAGACGATGGAGCGGGCCTCGAAGCGCGGGGAGATCGTGGCCGCAAAGAATCGAGCCCGACTGCTGTCATCGGTACCGGCTGCTGGCTCGGGCAACCGGGCGGTGCTGATCGACTTGCATTCCGAAGGCATTCCGCACTACTTCCAAGGCAACATTCGCCCGGTGCACCTGCATGCACGCTCGGTCGTTCTGCAAGCCATTCGGGACTTTGGCGGCGAAGACTTCGTGCTCGGCGCAACGGACGCCGGCCGCGCCAAGTGGGTCGAAAGCTTGGCCAACGATTTGCTGGTCGACGCAGCGTTCGTGTTCAAACGGCGGCTGTCAGACACAGAAACCGAAGTGACGGCATTGGCGGCCGACGTCGAAGGCCGCGCAGTGGTGATCTACGACGACATGATCCGCACGGGCGGCTCGCTGATCTCCGCGGCCAACAGCTACAAAGAGGCTGGCGCGAGCGAAGTTTACGCCGTGTGCACCCATGGCGTGTTCAGCGGGGAAGCGCTCGACAAGATTCGAGACAGCGGCGTCTTCGAGGGAATCGCCTGCACCAACACGAGGCCGCATGTACAGGCGCTGGCGGACGGTGATTTCCTGCGGGTGTATTCGGTCGCGGATCTGATCGCGCAGTTTCTGATCGAGAACGTTTAGTAACATCCAACCCGCCCACCCCCACCGCGTAATCCTCCCGTTTGGTTACATCCAACCCACCCACCCCCACCCGTACTCCTCCCTCCGCGACCCGGGCTTCGCCGGGGCTTGGCGGCGCCTTCAGCGCCGGGCCTCGCCC
>JBATLA010000228.1:0-4220 GCA_049669945.1 Polyangiales bacterium
GCCACGCCGCTTGCGAGGAGCGCCGCCGTATTGAGCGCCGTCTCTTCGACCGGCAAGCGGGGCTGCCCAGGAGGTGGCCAGCCACCGATCGCGTTGCTCTTGCCGATGACGAACGCGCTGATGAGGCCGGAGAAAAACATGATCTCCGTGGCGACGAACATCAGCATGCCGAGCACGCCACTGGGAACGACGGGCTCTCGCCGAACGGGTACGCCGTATGGGCGGCCTAGTGCATCATCAGGCATGCGTGCGTCCTCATTTCCCTAGTGCCCGGCTTCGTGTTCTCCGCCGTGCTCGCCGTGTGCAGCCTCACCCTGCGCTTTGAGGGCTCGCTCGATCTCCGCCTCGGCCGCGACGTTTTCCCAGTTCTGGCCTTTGTGCCTCATCACATCCGGAGCCACCCCGGCGAAGAACAAGAGCATGAACATCAGCATCGTGGCGAGCATGTACGAGATGTACCGCTTCTCGATGTTCAGGTGCATGAAGTTGGCGGCGACGAGGTACGCCTTGACGACGGCGATACCGAACGCGAACAGGATGGTCCACATCCACGCCTTCATGAACCCGATCTCGATATGCGGCGCGAGAATCGGGCCGAGGATGCTGATGACGAGCAGTACCAGGAGAACGGCCCAGATCTTCACGTAGTGAGCTTGTCCGTGGTCGTGGTCTTCAGTGTGTTCAGCCATGTCCGTCGGTCCTTACTTGGCGATATAGAGCAGCGGGAAGAGGAAGATCCACACGATGTCGACGAAGTGCCAGTAGATCCCGATCAGCTCGACGCGATGGAGCTCTTCACCCTTCCAAGCCTGTCTTGCGATGATGAGCATGATGATGCAGCCCGCGATCACGTGCAGGGCGTGGATGCCCGCCGCCGTGTAGTAGAAGCTCCAGAAGCCGTTCGCGGTGATCGTGTAACCATGGCTGATCTCGATGCTCCACTCGACCGCCTTGATAGAGGCGAAGGTCGCGCCGCCTGCACAGGTGGCGAGCAACCACTTGGCTGCCTTCTTGCCGTCGCCGTGCTCGGCCGCGTAATGCGCGAGGACTGCGAACAGCGACGAGGTGAGTAGCACGAAGGTGTTGGCGCCACCGAACCAGGTGTTGGTATGCGATGCGTACTCCGCCCACTCGGGGTGGCCAATGCGATGCATGATGTAGGAAGCGAGCAGGCCACCGAAAATCACGATTTCGGAGCCGATCACCCACCAAACGGCGAGCTTGCCAGTGGGGATGCCCGTGGCGCTTCTGGTCGTTGCTATAGGTTTGGTCATGCTCATCGCTGTCGGCTCACTCTGCAGGGGCTGTGTCCGGTGGGACGTCTTGCGGCCAGTAGTCTTCTTCGCGGCCCGGCACGCTGTACTCGTACGGACCTCGGTAGCAGTTCGGCAACCCCTCCGGCCAGTTGCCATGAGGAGGCGGGGAGTCCGCAGTCCACTCGAGGGTGTTGGACTGCCAGGGGTTCTTGCCCGCGGGCTTGCCCTTGAACATGCTCACCACGAAGTTGAACAAGAAGACCGCCTGGAATGCGAGCATGACGAGGAGCGCGGTGGTCGCCAGCACGCGGAGGTCTTGAAGCCCGGCGAGGTCGGGGAAGTTCTGGAAGTTGTAGATCCGTCGGTGCTGGCCAGCCGTGCCGAGCACGAACAGCGGAATGAAGATGAAGTTGAACGAGATGATCGTGCCCCAGAAATGAATCTTTCCGAGCCGCTCATTCAACATTCGCCCAAACATCTTCGGGAACCAATAGGTGATACCGGCGAAGAAGCCGATGATCGCGATCGGGAAGAAGGTGTAGTGGAAGTGCGCCAGCACGAAGTACGTGTCGTGGAAGTAGATGTCTGAGCCACTCGCACCGAGGAAGATGCCAGTGATGCCGCCGATCAGGAACTCGGCGATGAACGAGAGCGCCCACAGCATCGGCGTGGCGAGACGGATCCGTCCTCCATAGAGAGTCGCAATGTAGAGGAAAAGCATCTCCGCGATTGGGATGGAGATGATCAGCGTGGTAATCGTGAAGACGTTCGCCATCCGCGGGTCGATGCCCGCCACGAACTGATGGTGCGCCCAAACGAAGAAGCTGATGATGCCCGTTGCGAAAGCCGTGTAGAGAATCAGCTTGTAGTTGAAGAGCTTTTTGCGCGAGAAGGTCGTGATGATGTCGGCCACGATGCCCATCGCGGGCAAGAGCACGACATAGACCTCTGGGTGCCCAAAGAACCAGAACAAGTGCTGCCAGAGGATTGGGTCACCGCCGCGGTTCGGGTCGAAGTACCCGGTTCCAACCACCTGGTCCATGAACAGCATCACCGCGCCCGCGATGAGCGGGCCGACGGAAGCCATGAAGAGAACGCTCGCGATGACGATCATCCAGAGCACCATTGGGATGTCGTGCATCTTCATCCCCGGCGCGCGAGAGTTCATCAAAGTCGTGATGAAATTGATGCCGCCCAACAGGAATGCAACGAACTCCAGCGCGACGGCAACCAACCACAGGGTCGATCCCAGGGGCGTGAGGTTGTACTCCGCGTTCGCGGAGAGCGGGGGGTACGCCGTCCACGCGCCACCGAACCCGCCGCCGGGAACGAAGAACGACGCGATGAGAATGATCGCGCTGATCAGAAAGATTTGGTACGAGAGCCGATTGATGCGGGGGAAGACCATGTCGTCCGCGCCGATCATCAGTGGGATCAAGAAGTTTCCGAATGCAGCGATGAGCACCGGCATCGCGACCCAGAAGATCATGATCGTGCCGTGGTTCGTGACGAGGGAGTTGTACTCACCCTGCGAGACGACGCCGTAGCCCGGGACCGACTCACCGGGGAAGGCGAGCTGCATACGGAACGCGTACGACATGTACCCGCCGATGAGCGCCATCACGATGCCGGTGAACATGTACTGCAGCCCGATGATCTTGTGATCGGTCGAGAAGATGTACTTGCTCAGGAAGCTCTGCTCGTGGTGCCCGTGATCGTGCGCGCCGTGGGCGCCGTGTGTCTCTACTGCTGTACCTGCTTCAGCCATTACCAATCCGTTCAGCGGGAAGCGAGCTTGCCCGTGTTGCCCTGCGACATCCAAGCCGCGTGTTCTTCAGGGGTTTCCACGACGATGCGCGCGCCCATGATGCCGTGCCCAATGCCGCACATCTCCGCGCACTGGATGTCCCACTCGCCGGCCTGGGTCGGCTCGAACCAGCCCTTCATCACACGCCCGGGGATCGCATCCTGCTTCAAGCGGAACACGGGCACCGAGAAGTCGTGGAGAACGTCTTTCGAGAGCAGCTCGTAGTGGTAGGTCTTGCCAACCTCGACGTGGAGCTCATTGAACGTGGTGATGTCGTCGTCCGTGTCGAGCTCGTTGTCCGGCCCAGGATGAACGAAGTTCCATGCCCACTGCTGGGAGATGATGCGAACGGTACTGTCCGCCTCGGGCAGGCGCTGCTTGATGTTGTACCAGACCATGATTGCCATGAAGACGATCACGAGGTCGCAGACGATGATGGCTGCGTGGGGATACGTGATCCAACGCTTCAGGTTCTTCTCCTCGCCCGTCACGTACTGCGCACGTGACCCGTCTCCCCTGTCTCGGAATCGAAAGATGAGGAAGAAGAACGCCGCATAGGCCAGGATGGCCCAAAACCCGACGAAAACCGTAATCAACGCGATGAGCGCGTCGATGTCGTCGGCAAACGACGAGGCCACCGGCACGTTCGACGCGATGAGATACTCGCCGAACGGCTCGAAAATTCCCTTGATGAAGTCGTAGATTCCCTGAAGCATTCGATCCTCTACCCGCTTAGTTCAGAATGAAGGCAAAGACGACACCGACGAAGATGGCGGCGCCGATCATGGTCCACTTCCACCAGAAAAACGCCTCGTTGTCGGGATCACGTGTTTTGCCAGCCATGTCCTAATCCTCGCAGCCTACTCGGAAAGGCTGCCAATGTAGGCGATGACGTCTTTCATCGCCTGTTCGTTGGCCAATGTCATCGAAAATGGTCGCATCTTCGCGCCAGTGACGTCGTCCGGATGCGTGCCTCGAATGCCTGCTTTGAAGTTCTGGAGCTGCGTCATCAGGTACCAGTCGCTCGCGCCTGCCAGGGGCGGCCCGAACTCGTCGACATTGCCGCGTGCGTTGGCGCCGTGGCACTGAACGCAGGCGGCAAAGTAGAGCTTGCCCGTCTGGGGGTTTCCACCCTCGAGCGTCGGCGCGGGGTTCGT
>JBATLA010000229.1:0-1623 GCA_049669945.1 Polyangiales bacterium
GCCCGGGCGGTGGATCCCGGCGTGCTGCGAGAGATGGGAGAGCTCGGGTTCATGGGAATGACCGTGCCCGAGGAATATGACGGCGCTGGACTCGACTATGTGTCCTATGCGCTCGCGCTCATGGAGATCGCCGCTGGCGACGGTGCGGTATCGACGATCATGAGCGTCAACAACGCTCCTGTTTGCGCGATCCTGCAATCGGTCGGCAGCGAGGTCTTGCGCCAAAAGTACCTGAAGCCCCTGGCGGCGGGCGAGATGATCGGCGCGTTTGCGTTGACGGAACCGCAGGCCGGCTCGGACGCGGCTAACCTGCAGACCCGAGCCCTCCGCACCTCGGACGGCTACGAGATCACCGGAACCAAGCAGTTCATCACGTCCGGGCAAATCGCCGGCGCGGTCATCGTCTTTGCCGTCACCGACCCGGCGGCTGGGAAGCGCGGGATGTCGGCATTTGTCGTGCCGGCTGGGACGCCAGGCATGAGCGTCGCGTCGCTCGAGCACAAGATGGGGCAAGAAGCATCGGACACCGCCCAGCTCAGCTTCGACGGGGCCCGCGTCCCCGAAGACCACCTCATCGGCAAGGAAGGCGACGGCTATCGCATCGCCCTCGCCAACCTCGAAACCGGCCGCATCGGCATCGCCGCCCAGTGTGCAGGCATGGCGCGCGCTGCGCTCGGGCACGCCGTCGCCTATGCGAAAGAGCGCACGGCCTTCGGAAAGACGATTTCCGACCACCAAGCGGTTGCCTTTCGTCTCGCCGACATGGCGACGCAACTGCACGCAGCCGAGACGATGGTGCTTCACGCGGCGACCCTTCGCGACGCCGGGGAGCCGTGCTTGAAACAAGCATGCATGGCCAAGCTCTTCGCGTCGGAAGCTGCCGAGCGCATTTGCTCCGATGCGATTCAGATTTTCGGCGGATACGGGTACTCGCGAGAGCTCCCCGTGGAGAAGATTTACCGCGATGTCCGCGTCGCCCAGATCTACGAAGGCACCTCCGACGTCCAGCGCATCATCATCAGCCGGCAACTTCTGCGCGGCGGCTGAGGCCCTTGACGGCCTGACTCCGAGGCCTAAGAAACCGCCATGTTCCGCCGCTTCGTCATTCGTGACGCGACGATCCTGCTCGCCACCGTGATCGCATGGTGGTGGAGCCTGACGGCGGAACCGGGCAGCCCCCTCGCTTCGGGGCTGTCGATCGCAGCCGGGGTCGGCGCGGCAGTCTGCGCGTACAACCTGCACGAGTGGGGGCATCTCGTCGGCGCCTTCGCGACTCGGAGCGTGTTCGTGCCAGCCAAGCGCCTCTACTCGCCGTTTCTCTTCAGCTACGACGCAGAGCGCAACAACCGGAATCAATTCCTCGTGATGTCTCTAGCCGGCTTTGTAGCCACGGCGGCATTCGTGGCGGCCTTCTTGTTGTGGATGCCGCAGGACCAGCAGGCGGGTCGCATCGCGCTTCGCGGCGGGCTCGTCCTCGCCGCCCTCACCGTGATCATCGAGTTTCCCATTTTCTTCACCGCGCTCTTTCGCAACAAGGTGCCGCGCACCGGGCTGTTCGACGGCCCCTCCGTCGGCGGCCGCGAATAGCGGGCGCTGGCGCGGGCGAACGCGCCGGTTCATTCT
>JBATLA010000230.1:0-3208 GCA_049669945.1 Polyangiales bacterium
GGTCTGGCCCGACTCGATGCCCGAGGAGATTTCCCAGGAAATCGAGCGGGAAGCGGGCAGGGAGCCGCCTCCTATCGTGGAGGAGAGGCCCTCGCTGAGAGTGCTTCCCGCCGTTGAGGAAGAAGAGCGACGGCCCTCGAAGCCCCCGACACCGGGGGAGCGGCCGGACTACCTCAAAGTCGTGAAGTAGGGGCCGGACCCGGAACCGTGAACCGGAACCTTGAGCCGGAACCCGGAACCGTGAACCGGAGCCGATCACGGGCCCCGTCACGGACCCGGAATTAAAAAGTAACGGCCCGAAAGGGGGGCCTTTCGGGCCGTTAGAGAGATGGCGATTTAGTCGAAGTGGGGGGAAATAGACCAAATCGCCGGTCTAACAACGCTACGGGGGACGTGGGGGGTACGTCATCGCCGAAGCGTTTATGTCACTCTTTGTATATGCTAGAGACGTGCCAACTTCTCGATTGAGTGAATCATCAATGATCTCATAGGCCTTGTTCGGGCAGAGGGGCTGACCCTTGTTCAGATCTGAAAAGTTTTTGAAGTTCTGAGCGTTTAACCCCTAAATTGCACCCGATCGACCGAAGGGGTGGGTCTAAATGTGGGGTGGATCACAAACGACACATGCGATACCTCACCCCTAGAGACTAATTACAAGTGTAAGAGAGCTGTACAGGCGTAAGGCAGCTCACTTTTCATTTGTGAAATAAAATTTTCAGATCTGGAAGCTCGGGCGTCCGTAGTCGAGCAACATCTGGTGGTCGTCCGAGATCAGTAGCTCTGCCGACAGGCCCGCAAGCGGCTCGACAAAGCGGAAATCACGGGCTGAAGCGCCCGAGGTCACCTGGGCGAACTCCGCGATCTGCTGTGATGTCCCTGATACCGACACGACCCCACCTGCACTCGTATTCCGTGCAGATTTGATTTCAGAGTTGAAATCCGCCATGGCTGTACTACGGTTCTTGGCAAGCGGCTCAAGGGCGGTTAGGCGGACGAGCACCTGGTCAGCTCGGGGCTCGTAGGCCTGCCGGAGCTCTGTCCCGAGGTGGCTGTCGTCGTTGTGGGCCAGCAGCTCGACAGCATCGCCGGCGAACCGGAGGGTGGTTCGACCGGTGTTGCGCATCCGCCCAAGGGGCCAGGGGAACCGGTCTCGGACGCCGAGCAGCCCCGAGAGGATGGCGGCGATGATGCCTCCATGCGTGAACACGATGGCCCGGCCGCCCTCGGGTAGGCGCTGCTGGAGGCTGCGAAGCGCGCCATCGGCGCGCGCAAAGACCTCTGGCCAGCTTTCTCCGCCTCCGATTTGGAAGGTCCGGCGCTCTCGAAGGGCAGAGATCTGCTCCGGGAACCGCTCGACAACCTCATCCATCGTCAGCCCCTCCCAATCGCCGACGTCGATCTCGCGCCACCGGCGCTCGTGCTCGACCGGAGCTCCGAGAGCCTCCGCCGTGCTAGCCGCGCGGCTCAAGTCCGAGCTCAGGGCCAGATCGTATCCATCCCCCGAAATGGCAGGTGAAAGCGCACCGACTTGCGCGCGGCCGAGGTCGCTCAGGGGGGAGTCTCCCTGGCCCTGCCAGACACCCGCGGCGTTCGATACCGATTGGGCGTGCCGAACGAAGCAAACCTCGAGGACGCTCATGCGGCTGGCGCGACCCCGATTTCCTTGCGGGGCATGATGACGTCGTCGATGAGGCCGTATTCCTTCGCCTCAATCGCGGACAGGAACTTGTCGCGCTCGGTGTCGTGGCGGACCGTCTCGACATCTTGGCCCGTGTGGCTCGCGAGGATCTCGTTGAGCCTCTTCTTGGTGTTGAGGATCTCTCTGGCGTGGATCTCGATGTCCGACGCCTGGCCCTGATACCCGCCGAGCGGTTGGTGAATCATGATTCGGCTGTGGGGCAGGGCGCGTCGCATGCCCTTGGTGCCGGCCGCCAGCAGGAACGCGCCCATCGACGCGGCTTGCCCGAGGCAAATCGTCGACACCGGGCAGCGCACGTAGCTTATCGTGTCGTAGATGGCGAGGCCTGACGAGACCATCCCGCCCGGGCTGTTGATGTAGATCGTGACCTCTTTGTCCGCGTCTTCGCTCTCGAGATAGAGAAGCTGCGCGATGACCGCGTTGGCGACGAAATCGTTGATCGGCGTGCCGAGGAAGATGATGCGGTCCTTCAGGAGTCGGCTGTAGATGTCCCAGGCGCGCTCGCCTCGGTGGGTCTCTTCGATGATGGTGATCGCACGCGTCGTCAGGTCGTCGCTCATGAGCTGAACCTAGTCTCTCCGGCTCCGCTTGCAACGCGGATTTCGGGCGGGGCGGTTCGGCGCTATGTTGGATGGATGCTCCCCGCTCCGATCGACATGGTTCGCCAGCTCATCGCAACCCCCTCCGTGAGCTCCCCCGACGCGCGCTTCGACCAGTCGAACCGCGGCGTCGTCGATCTGGTCGCGGATTGGGCCGAAGCGCTCGGCTTCAGAGCCCGGGTCGAGGCGCTGCCGGGCGCATCCGGAAAGGCCAACCTGATCGCGACGATCGGGGAGGGGGTCGATGGGCTCGTCCTCTCCGGGCACACCGACACCGTTCCGTACGATGCGGAGCGTTGGACGGACGACCCGTTCGTGCTCACCGAGCGCGACGGAAAGCTCTTCGGCCTCGGCACCGCAGACATGAAAGGGTTCTTCGCGGCGGCGCTTCATGCGATCGCGCGTGTCGATCCGTCCGCGCTTCGAAGTCCGATCACCCTGCTGGGCACGGCCGACGAAGAGAGCACGATGGATGGCGCTCGCGCGCTCGCGGAGGCCGGCGAGCGTTTCGGGCGGTACGCGATCATCGGGGAGCCCACCGGCCTTCGGCCCGTTCGAAAGCACAAGGGCGTCTTCTACGTGGAGGTCACGGTACGCGGCAAAGCCGGGCACGCGAGCAACCCAGCGCTCGGTGTGAACGCGATCGACGGGCTTCAGTTGGTTTTGCCCGCGCTCCAGGCATGGCGCGACGACATCGGCGCCCGCCACCGCGACGACGACTTCGAAGTCCCAACACCGACCCTCAACTTCGGGCGTGTGACGGGTGGCGATAGCCCGAACCGGATCTGCGCGGAGTGCACACTCGATCTCGACATCCGGCTTCTGCCCGGCATGGAACGCGATGCCGTGACCGCGGAGCTCCGGGACGTCGTCGGCAACGCGCTCGATGGAGGCGCGTGGGGCTTCGAAG
>JBATLA010000231.1:0-3886 GCA_049669945.1 Polyangiales bacterium
GCATGGGCGCGGCAACTGTGGCCGTCGGACCCGATGAGCGCAGGGTCGTGAGGACCGCGCCCGCACCCGCCAGGAGGAGCAGCCCGAGGATCGACACGGCGACGACTGGCTTGCGAGACGACGAAGAGGACGGCCCGGCGTCCGGCGACTCTTCCGGTAGCGAGACCAGGCTGTGGGCTCCCTCGGCGGGCAGAAAGCGAAACCGAACTTCGCCAAGCTGGAGGATGTCTCCTGTCTCGAGGACAGCGCGTGAAGCACTGATCCCATTGACGCGCATCCCGTTGGCGCTTTCCAAATCGTACACGGTCACCTTGCTGTCACTCACCTGCACCTCGGCATGCTCGTGCGAGATCGACTTGTGGTTGATCCAGATGTCGAGGCGCTCGTCCCGCCCGATCCGGAGCGCAGGCTTGCTGAGCGTGAACTCGGCTCCGGCAGCCGGCTCACCGAGCACCACGAGTCTCGGTGGCGGCTGACTTCTCGGCTTCGGTGAGGGCAAGGTGTTGGCCGTCGCCACGACGTCGGACTGAAACGCGAGGTCGTAGTCTCCGATGCAGAGCTGATCGCCGGCTGCAAGCTTGGTGTTGCTCTCGATGCGTTCCCCATTGATCGTCACACCGTTGTAAGAGCCGAGGTCCTCCACAATGTAAGATCCATTACGTTTGAGGAGGCGTGCGTGAAGGCGCGAAACGTTGCGCTCGGTGAGCCGGATGGTGTTGCCCTTTTCACGACCGATGGTCACCTCATCACGCAAAAGCGGAACGACAGTGGTGTGACCGTCGTCATCGGAGATCACGAGCTTATACATCGGTTCGGCCCACGAGCGTTTTCATCCACAGTTTCGGGGGGTTGAGGGCATGGTACTCGCGGGCCGCAGGGTGTCAATCACGGCCGGACGAAGGTTTGCGCTCGCCGAGAACCCCGCTATGCCGTGGCGCACGATGAACCGGTGTTCAATAGCCCTGGCCGCGCCGGGTGCGGCGGCGACGAGACAGGCGTACACGCGATGAGCGCTTGGTCACGGACCCTCGGTGTGATGGGCGGGAGCGGGCTCTACGAGCTCGAGCAACTGACGAACATCGAAGAGATCGCGATGATGACGCCGTTTGGCGCACCGTCAGATGCGATCGTTTCCGGTACGCTCGGTGACTCGCGCCTGCTCTTCCTGCCGCGGCACGGGAAGGGGCATCGCTATCCGCCCCACCGAATCAACTACCGTGCCAACGTCCTAGCGCTGAAAATGGCCGGCGCCGAGCAGATTCTCAGTGTGTCGGCCGTGGGGTCGATGAGAGAAGACATCCACCCTGGCGACATGGTCATCGTCGACCAGTTCATCGACCGAACACGCAATCGTCTCGACACCTTTTTCCACGATGATGGAGTGGTGGCCCACGTCGAGTTCGCGCACCCCGTCGATGCTCAGCTGGCAAGCTCGCTGAGCGATGCCAGCCGGACCGCCGGCGCGACCGTTCACGAGGGCGGCACCTATCTCTGCATGGAAGGGCCTCAGTTCTCGACCCTCGCCGAGTCGCAGCTCTACCGCTCGTGGGGCGTTTCTGTAATCGGGATGACCAATTTCCCCGAAGCGCGATTGGCGCGCGAGGCCGAGCTCCCCTATGCGACGCTAGCGATGGCCACCGACTACGATTGTTGGCACGAAGACCACGATGCCGTCACTGTGGAAGCGGTGGTCGCCGTCATGCACGAAAACGTCGCGAAAGCGAAGGAAATCATCGTCGCGCTAGCCGCGGCCGTCCCGGACCCGAGGGGGCGCCCGGCGACGTCGGCGCTTGCCGGTGG
The DNA here is from genome assembly GCA_049669945.1 of Polyangiales bacterium. GTDB lineage: Bacteria > Myxococcota_A > Polyangia > Polyangiales > Houyiibacteriaceae > SG8-38. Next base: position 1,801 of record JBATLA010000231.1, read on the forward strand.
CATCATCACAAACCCCGACTCGATTTCACCGGACGTGCGCGACAAGCTACGACCGCTGATCGGCAAGTACATCCCCTGAAAGGCAACATGAGCGAGCTCCTCGTCGTCGGTTCTGTCGCGTTCGACACCATTCACAATCATCTTGGCTCTCATCCGCGGATCCTCGGCGGTTCGGCCGTCTATGCGTCGCTTGCAGCGTCACAGCTCGCGTCGGTACGCCTCGTCGGCGTCGTCGGCAAGGACTTCCCGCGAGAAGCAGTCGACATGCTGCGGACGCGCGGCATCGACACGACCGGTCTCGAGGTCGCGAACGGCGAGACCTTTCACTGGGAGGGCCGGTACGCCGACGACCTCACGTCGCGCGACACCATTCAAACCGATCTCAACGTCTTCGCTGACTTCGAGCCCAAGATCCCGGCGGCGTTCCGCAACACCCCATACGTGATGCTCGGGAACATCGCGCCGCAGCTTCAGCTTCACGTCCTCGATCAGATCGAAAACCCGAGGCTCGTGATTGCCGATACGATGAACCTCTGGATCGACACCGCGCTCGATGCCTTGAAAGAGCTGCTGACGCGCGTCGACATCTTGGTGATCAACGAGGAAGAGGCTCGCCAGCTCACCGGCTACCACCATCCCTTGGCGGTGGCTGAAGCGCTTCGCGTGATGGGCCCGGCGACCGTGATTGTGAAACGCGGCGAGTACGGCGCCCTGCTCTTCCTCGACGAAGACATCTTCTGTGCGCCTGCCTATCCCTTGAAGTCCGTCGCGGATCCCACCGGGGCTGGCGACTCGTTTGCCGGCGGCTTCCTCGGGTACCTCGCCGAGAATGGTCACACCGATCTTCGCCAAGCCGTGATCTGCGGCTCGTCGACCGCATCGTTTTGCGTACAGGACGTCGGCATCGGCGCCCTCGTCGAGCTGACCCGCGAAGACATCGAATCACGGATCCGGGACTTCCGAGAGCTGACCTCTTTCTAGCCGGCCGTTTTCTTGACTGCAGCCGGCCGAAATCGACACTCGGGGCTCAGGAAGGAACGTCCATGAATCTAGACGAGCTCAAGGGAACCCTGCGCGGCCTCGTGCGAAAGACGATCGAAACCAGGTTCGGCGGAGCGAACTACGCGACGTTGGCTCAAGCCCGCGGCTACGCCGATGGCTACATGCGCGCCCTACTCGACGCCGGCCTGATCGACCAGAAACAACTGCTCGCGCTCGTCAACGAAGAGCGCCGCCTCTACGTCGACGAAGCCAACACCCGCGCCACCGCTGCAGCTTAGACGCAGGACGACCCGACTGGCTATCTCGCAATCGGGTCGTCTAGTGCCGTGATGGCACCTACCTCAAGCCCCTAGTCAGGAGCATTGCGCAGGCCGGGTGAAGCGCACAGCGTAGAAGTCGGCACGTAGTTCGTGCTGGTTCATACGTCGTTGTTTCGTTCGAACACGTGACGACAGTCCTGATCAAGCGATGGCGGGATTCACTCTACGGAAGCATCGGTATACCCATCGGTCGTAGCCTCCGAATCAAGTCTGCACGGTTCTTGGCGCCGAGCTTGTGCATTGACGATCGCACGAGGTTCGAGACCCGAGCTGGAGAAAGACCAAGTCGATAAGCGATGAGCTTGTTGGGCTCGCCCAGCGTCAAGTACGCGGCGACGAGGCACTCCTTGTCGCTGAGGCCACGCGGATCGCGGACTTCCGGCGGATTGGGTATCGCAAGGACGAAGCGGCGCCCGTCGGTGTCGAACCAATCGACCATGCTCCACCGGCCATCTACCAGCGCAGTCCAGATCTCCATGGCGCGCTTTGGGTCTTCTCTACGGAGCTTTCCGCGAGCCTTATCCACCGCGCGGGCCGCATCTCGAAGCACACCGATCGCGCTCGGCTCCTGGGCAGGCCCAACTCGATCCACGATTCGAAAGCCGCTTGCATCGAGTAGAGCCTCGGCGTTACGCGGCAGCGCGGTCGCAGCCGCGCGTTTCTCCGCAGCGTGCTCGAGCCCCCGACGCAATCGGTGAGCGGTCGCCAGGTGCGCGCACAACATCTGCCAACGCTGCCGCGCCTTTGGAGCAAGACGCGTGGAC
>JBATLA010000232.1:0-4069 GCA_049669945.1 Polyangiales bacterium
GTGTAGAAGAGATGAATCGGACGCGTGTGAGGGAGCACGCCCGCCTCTTGCGCTTCACTCACGAGCGTCGTGAAGAAGTCGAACATGGGCGCGATGTGTCGATCGACCAGCCATTTGGTACGCGGGCTGTCCACTTTGCCCTCCTGAACCATGAGTCGCATCTGCTCTGGATGCTTCGCCGAGTATCGAACTAGGAAGTAGATCAGCAGCCGGACCCGTGTCCCTACGTCGGCATCTGCGAGCGCTTCCGCTCTCGACTCGAGCTCTGCGCGAAAACCTCCGAACAAGGCGTCGACGGCGGCGCGCCAAAGGTTGTCTTTGCTCGCGAAGTGGTAGGTGATCAGCCCCTGATTCTCTTGGGCCAATGCTGCAATTTGCCGTGTGGACGCGCCCTCGAAGCCGTCCGCGGAGAAGGCTTGGATCGCAGCCTTGATGATGCGGGACTTCGTGGAACTCGGCGTTTCCTCGGCAAGTGCGCTCATTCCGATGAATGATGTATAGCACGATGTTATTCATTTGACAAGTTTATTAGCGTTATATTATTCATACGAATAAGAGGAGAACGCATGGCCCCAAGCAAACCATTCCGCCTTGCACAGGTGTTGCTGACCCTGAGCGTGTTCGAGTTCTTCGGCCCGATCGTCAGGGACACGAGCGTCACCCACATCTTCAACCCCGCATGGGTCGGGCACGCGCGATTTCACTTGGCGTGGGCGCTCGTGTTCATGGGCCTCTCGGGTCTGTGCAACCTCTACCTCATCTGGTTTCGGCGACCGCACGCGATCTCGAATCTGTACCTCTCGTGGGCTTGGCAGGCCTGCAACATCTTCGGCTTCTGGGGCGCCGCCATCCTCGAGCGCTCCTACGGTGGGTCGATCGTCGATCCCGAGTTCCACCTGCGCATCCTCGGCCTGAACGAGAATGTCTTCGCCTTCGTCGTGCTCACGGCGATTCTCTTCGTCAGCCTCGCGTATCTGAAGCTTAAGGTCGAGCCTTCCATTTCGGTCGAAGCCTCGGCATGACGGAACAGATCGATACGGATGTGCTCATCATCGGCGCCGGTCCGTCAGGGATGGTGAGCGCGCTCTGTTTGGCGCAGGCGGGCATTCGAAGCATCGTGGTCGAGCGCGCCTCCGGTCTTGCCACGCACCCGAAGGCACACGAAGTAAACGCACGGTCGATCGAGATCTTGCAGAGCCTGGGCTTCACCCTACCCGAGCTCGAGGCCGAAGCGTCGCCCGAACCCGACGCTGCACGGATCGTCTTCTGCAAGACGATCGGCGAGGAGCTCGGGCGAATCGACCTGCGCGCGCCGGAGAACGACCCCGAAAAGTACCGGCGTCATCTCCGTGCAAAGAAACCGTACCTAAACCTGTCCCAGACCGAGCTCGAAAAGACGATGCTCGCGCACGTGCGTGAGGCACCCGAAACGGAAGTTCTTTTCACGCATCGGTGGGAGGGCTTCGAAGACGACAGCACGGGGATCACGAGCATGGTCGTCCGCACTGCGGACAGTGAAGCGATCCGGATCCGCAGTCGATATGTGATCGCGGCCGACGGGGCAGCAAGCAGCGCGCGCCAGGCACTCGGTATCTCCATGGACGGACCGGACAAGCTGCAAGACTTCGTCAATGCTTACTTCGAGGCCGACCTCAGCCAGGCGCTCACGACGCCGGCGAAGCTCTATTGGATCCTCCACCCGGAAGCGGTAGGCACCCTCATCGCACATCACGTCGAGAAGCGCTGGGTGTATCACGTTCCGATCCATTCTCCTTACGAGCGGCCCGAGGACTACACGGAGGATGTCTTCATCGAGCGGATCAAGAAGGCCACCGGCGACGACGATGTTGCGATTCGCATTCGCTCGATCAGCTTCTGGCGGATGACAGCGCAGGTCGCACGTAGTTTTCGGAAGGGGCGCGTATTCCTCGTTGGGGATGCAGCACACCGTTTCCCGCCAACGGGCGGGCTGGGCATGAACACCGGGATCGCCGATGCGCACAATCTGTGCTGGAAGCTCGCTGCCGTTCTCGGGGGAGAAGCCGACGACGCTTTGCTCGATACCTACGAGCGAGAAAGGTGGCCGGTCGCGGAGCTCAACTGCGCCGAGAGCAAAGCCAACTTCGACAAGATCTTCGAAGTGATCGAGGCGCTCGGTCTTCGCCGAGACGGGCTCGAGACCTTGGCGCGCATCAAGGGCTCCGCACCAGTCAAATGGTTGCCACGATCATGGCAGCGCGTTCTCGAGAAGCTGCTCACAATCCCGGCGTTTCGGGCTTTTCGTAGATTCGATGCATCGGATGCGCTGAGAAGCGAAGTGACTCGTAGCATTGCGGATCAGACGCCCCACTTCGACCGCATCGGCCTCGACATCGGTTACGTTTACAACGAAGGTGCGCTGGTGCGCGATGAGGAGGCCACGCCAGGACCGCAAAACCACGTCACGCAGTACGTCCCGTCGACTGCGCCCGGCGCGAGGTTTCCACATCTCTGGCTCGACCGAGCGCAAACTCGATCGACCCATGACGCGCTCGATTCCAAGGGGTACACGCTGCTCCTCGGTGACGACGGCTCACCCTGGCAGAGCGCCCTCGAGACCCTCGGCCCGCTACGGTCGAAGCTGAAGATCGATTTTCTTGGCTCCATGTGTGAAGGCGAAGAGGAACGTCGAGCGCTCATCGACCTCTGCGGGATCGAGCACGACGGCGCGCTGCTCATCCGTCCCGATGGCCACGTCGCGTGGCGGCAAACCTCATTGACCACAACCCCTAAGCGAACCCTCGAGCGGGTGTTCGAAGAGTGTTACATCCGATGAAAGCAGCAATCGTCGTCGCCAGTGTTTGTCTCGTGTTCGTGTCGCTGTTGGTGCTCTATCTCCGGCGACCGCTGCGCGTGAAACCGACGCCCACCGATTTCCACTGCTACGATCTCGGTCAGGGCGCGTACGTGCCGCTCGACATCCCCACGCAAGCGTTTGGCATCGGACTGTCCTACGCGGCGCACATCGAGGAGACCGCATCGGGGTTTGATCCAGACGCCGTGCCGCCGGTCTTCGAGAAACGATCGAGCGCGGCGGTTCGCACGGGCGGGGAGGTGCATCTTCCGACGCGCGACGAGCTCATCGAAACGGCGGAGGCTTTCGAGCCTGGCATTGGCGCCCAGCTCCGCTCGGACTTCCCCGAGCTGGCTCCCCTGCTCGACTACGAGGTCGAGCTGGGGTTCGTTCTTCTCGAAGACATCGACCCATCGAGGCTCGAGGACCCGGCGTTCGCCCCCCGACTCGGCTTCTTCATCGCCAACGATCTCTCGGCACGTTCGATTGCAATTCTGGGCGAAGGCCGGGCGAATCGATACGCATACTGGGGTGTGTCGAAAAGCTTCCCGGGTTTCATGCCCATTGCCGACCGGGCGTGGGTGCCGGCGGAGGCGAAGCCGAACGGTATTCCTTGCATGGAGATCGAGTCGCTCGTCGACGGGGAGGTCAGACAGCGCGCGTCGACTTCAAACATGATTTACACGCCGGTGGACATGCTCCGTTTCGTTCATTCTGAGTTCCCGGATGCTCTGCTCAGTGCCGGGACGGTCGTGCTCACGGGAACGCCGGGCGGGGTTGCGATGACCACGCCACGCTGGCTGGTACGCCTCGGAGACCTCGTTGGGATGGACCGATTCAAAAAGCTCTCTGCAAAGCTGGGCGCCGATCGCTCTCGGTTTCTCGAAGTTGGGGATACCGTGACCGTGCGCGGGCAGGGGCTCGGAGAGGTCACGGTCACGATCAGTCGATGAAATCGACGTCGCGACCCACCAAAGAAGAAAGCCCCGTCTGTTTCCAGACGGGGCTTCCATAATTCCGGCAGCGTCCTACTCTCCCACAGGGCTTCCCCTGCAGTACCATCGGCTCTGATAGGCTTAACTTCCGAGTTCGGGATGGGATCGGGTGTGACCCTACCGACATTGCCACCGAATCTGTAGAAAGTTTCTCTTCGCCGCTCTGTAAGCGGGTCAGAAGCAAGTCCGAGAGTCCGTTTTTTGGATTGTCTCGAGCTCTTCCTTCCAACCCTGATCTCAA
>JBATLA010000233.1:0-1594 GCA_049669945.1 Polyangiales bacterium
TCGGGTTGGAGGAAGACCAGACCCAACTCTCGGGGATCCAGGAGCTTGCGATTGTAGAGGTCGAGAATGGCGGCTCGCCGGACCACTCCAACGAGTGCGCCATCCGCGTCGATCACCGGGAGCTCCGGCAGCTCCGAGTCTGAGAATTGGACCAAACAGGTCTCGACGTTGTCGTCGACCCGAACCGCTTCTGTCTTCCGAAGCATTGCGTCAGCGGCGGTCGTACTTTTGCTGAGTGAATCCTGTCCGATGATGCTCTTGATTCGGGCCATGTGGATCGATCCCTGAAGGCATCCCGCATCGTCGACGACGTAGTGAGGTCTGCCCGCAGCGGCCAAGAGACGATCGACGACTTCACCAAAGGGCAACGACGGTTCCAGTCGCCGCTTCGCATCCTCCATGACTTCACTCACGGGCATCCTGAGGATCGCCGACGCCTTCGAGTGGTCACGAAGGTGAACCCCTCGCCGATGAAGCTTCATGGTGTAGATCGACTCGGGTTCGATGGTGATCGACACGACCGAGGCGACGATCGTTCCAAGCATCACCGGCAAGATGGCTCCGTAGTTACCCGTGAGCTCGAAGATCACGACAATCGCCGTGAGCGGCGCGTGCAGGGCCGAGGCAGCGACCGCTGCCATACCCACCAGCGCATAGGCGGATGGCGATCCAGTCGGCAGGAGCTCTACTTGGTTCACCACGTCGCCCCAGAGGCCCCCAAGCGTTGCGCCGATGAACAAGGAAGGAACCAAGACACCGCCAGACCCGCCCCCACCGAGCGTCAAGCTCGTGGCCAACATCTTTGCAACGAGCAATAGAGCAAGAGCGCCCATCGGCGTCGACTGGCGCAGCACCACGTCGATAGTTTCGTAACCAATCCCGTAGATCTCCGGCGTCGTGAGACCAATGAGCCCGACGAGAAGTCCGCCCACCACCGGGGTCACGAGACCAGGAAGGGCGGCCAGTCGGTCCCTGAGACCGTAGAGAAGCTTGATGAGACCGACACCCGTCAGGCCAGCGAACACGCCGAGGACGGCGTAGTTGATGAGCTCGATTCCGCTCTCGAGGGCGATGTCTGGAATGCCGAAAGCGGGCGTGTCACCGAGTAGCCATCGGCTGATCGCCGTGGCAACGACGCTGGACACGACGATGGGGCTGAAGGTTCGAATCGCAGCCGAGCCGAGAATGATCTCCACCGCGAAAATGACTCCGCCGACCGGTGCGTTGAAAGCGGCGCCGAGGCCCCCGGCTGCGCCAGAGGCGACGAGAACGCGCATGTGATGTTCATCCAGGCGAAATACCCGACCCACGATCGAGCCGAGCGATGAGCCGATCTGGATCGTCGGATCTTCGCGTCCGACCGAGCCGCCCGTTCCAATGGTCACCGACGATGCGATCGTGTTGACGAGCAGGGCGCGGGTCGGGATCCGCCCTCCCTTCAAGGCGACGGCCTCCATCACCCCGGAGACGCCGTGATCTTCATCGGCTCTGATGAAAGATCGTGAGAGGGTCCATGCGATGACGATTCCTGCGACGGGTAAGGCGAGCCGAACGGGCCATGGAAGCAGTTCGGCGCCCGCGACTACCGATCCGC
>JBATLA010000234.1:0-3891 GCA_049669945.1 Polyangiales bacterium
GATGTGGACCCCCCTCGGCATCGACCCGCGAAATGTTACCACGAGACGCCGTGGTTGCCGGTCATCGATGACCGGCGGGCCCCTTGAGCCAGGTGTAGCTCCGGCGTACTGCCTCGGGTGCGCCACTCGTGATCGGATCGCCGTGTGCAAGCGAGATCCGCTCGAACGGTCTGGCGAGGACGGCGTCGATGCTGCGGCGAGCGACCTTCTTGTCACGAAAAGCGAGGCGGAGCGCACGGCTGAGGCCGGGCTTTCCGTGGACACCGTTGAGCTTCAGGTACGTGCGGGTGAACCAATCTTCCGAGGTCTCGAAATTCTCGATGAGGTCGGAGCAGATGAGCGTGCCAGTTGGATGATGCACGAATGCGGTTTCGTGGAGGATCGTGCCTTCGATCGGGACGGCTTCGATTTCGCCGCGCCAGCTCGGATCCTGTGTTGCGCCCAGCAGGGCGTCGGCCTCGAGGTCAGGCCGCTTCCGGTCGAGCCCCGGTGCAATGTGGAGCTTGGCGTCCGGGTAGAGCGCTGCGGCCGTACCCGCATGCACGTGATGGAAGAGGTTCGGAGCAACGATGTGCGCAACTTGCCCAAGCGCGTCGATCTCCCGCTTCAGCGCGGCGTCGATGGAGATCGGCGAATGGAGGAAAAGCGTACCGTCGCCGATGCGTACGACCGTCATCCGGGCCCCGAACTGCAACCCGTAGAAACGCTGGGGCGCCGAGGCCAACCAAACACCATCGCCAAACGCAGTTAGAGCGGTCATCAGAGGCGAGCCTAGCAGTAGTGAAGGGAGCACGCTGCGGTTTGGCCACTTCTCGCGCTGATCATGGTAGATTGACTTCATGAGCCGGCGTCGCTGGGTGATGGTCAGCGTCGTTGGCGCAACGCTGACGGGGTTGCTGTGGCTTGCCTTTGGTTCTGGCGTGTTCGATACCGCCGCGCTGAATCGTGTCGCATTCCACATGGCCAAGGCAAAACTCGTAGGTGTCGAGATCACGCTCTACGGGATGCCACCGGCAGCATCTCCATTGTCAACGCCTTAGGTTCTCAGCCTCCCACCGTTCAGCGAACCTTGTATCTGCCGCCGCGAGAACACCCTGACGGAGAGCCTTGGCTCTTGGAGGTGGGACCGATCGAAGTCGAGGACGCGTTGCTCACGCTGGGATTCACCAAGAAGCCAGTTGTCTTCCAAGTTGACCGAGCCAAGGTGACGGTCCGGCGGCGAAAGGCGGACGCGGGTCCGGTGATCTACATCGAGGAGGTCGAAGGTCACATGTTGAAGCCGAGCCCGCTCCCGAAACCCGTGCCGATCGCCTGGGCCAACGCCGTGGTGCGCTTGGTCGGCAAGCCCCTCGTCGAGCTCACAGTCGACTCAGCTGGAATCGCTGGCGCCTTCGCGCGTGCCGGTCTGCGCATCGCGGGGCACGTGAAACGCGATCAAATGCGCTACAAGCGAGGTGCGGTGAAGGTCGAGGGTGGACCGGCCTGCAGATAGTGGAAGGGGACGCCCGGAATGAAAGCGATTGTTCACGACCGATACGGCGCCTTCGATCTTCTCGGCCTCAGGGATATCGACAAGCCGGTCATCGCGCCTGACCAGGTACTCGTGCGCGTCCACTCGGCGGGGCTCCACGTGGGCGACTGCTTCGGTGTGCGTGGTGCGCCGTTGCTCATGCGCGTGGCGTCCGGGCTGTTCAGACCGAAACTGGGGATTCCCGGTTTCGATCTAGCCGGGACCATCGAGGCGGCAGGCAAGAACGTCACTCGATTCGAGCTGGGCGATCAGGTGTTCGGCGCGAGCTTCGGAACCTGCGCCGAGTACGCCAGCGCCAAAGAGGATCACCTGGCACTGAAACCTGCGAACCTCAGCTTCGAGCAAGCGGCGGCCATCCCGACTTCTGGCCTCGCAGCTCTCCACGCGCTTCGCGACGTGGCGAAGGTGCAGTCGGGACAGAAGATCCTCATCAACGGCGCATCGGGTGGCGTCGGACACTTCGCAGTCCAGATCGGCAAGTCGTACGGCGCCGAGGTGACGGGCGTGTGCAGCACGAGGAACGTCGAGCTAGTCCGCTCAGTCGGCGCCGACCATGTCATCGACTACAGCCAAGAAGACTTCACGAAGGTCGGGCCGCGATTCGACCTCATCTTCGACAACGTGGAGAACCGCTCCTTGGCGGACTGCAGGCGCGCGCTCACAGCCCATGGGATGCTCATACTCAACAGCGGCACGGGGGCGAAGGGCCTCAAACTGCTGGCGCGGCTCCTCACGCCGATCCTGCTCTCACCGTTCGTGCGCCAAGATCTCCGACGCTTTCTCTCGGTGCCCAATCACGAGGATCTCGTGGTGCTGAAGGAGCTCGTGGAAGCAGGAAACCTGACGCCGTTCATCGAGAAGAGCTACGCGTTGAAGGAGACCCCTGAGGCCCTACGCCACATCGACGAGGGGCACGCTCGGGGTAAAGTGGTGGTTCGCGTCTGAGCACCCCCGCAGACCACGCTCAGGTCCCTGGAGATCGCTCGTTCGAGTGAACACCCCCAGGTGGACGTCGGAGTCACGATCCGCTATCCATACACGCATCGGATAAGTAAAGAACTCTCTAGGCCCTCATAAATACTAGGAATTATTCGTAGGAGGCAGCCGTGGCGGTCATCGCTGAAAACATCACGCAGCTCGTTGGTCGCACGCCACTCGTGCGGATGCCCCGGATCACGGCTGGCCTCAGCGCGCACTTGGTCGCCAAGCTCGAGAGCTTCAACCCCTGCGCCAGCATCAAGGACCGGATCGGGCTCGCCATGATCGAGGACGCCGAGCGCACAGGAAAGCTGAAGCCCGGGGCGACCATCATCGAACCAACCAGTGGCAACACCGGTGTCGGACTCGCGTTCGTCGCAGCGTCGCGGGGCTACCGGCTCATCCTGACCATGCCCGAAACGATGAGCCTGGAACGGCGCCGATTGCTCGCGGCACTGGGCGCCGAGCTCATTCTGACCCCGGGCAAGGGCGGGATGGGCGCGGCCGTCAGCCTGGCGGAGGAGCTGGCCGAAAAGGAAGGCTACGTCCTGCTGCAGCAGTTCATGAATCCGGCCAACCCGGAAGTGCATCGGAAGACCACCGCCGAGGAGATCTGGCGCGACACCGACGGCCAGGTCGACGTGTTGATCGCTGGCGTCGGCACCGGCGGCACCATCACAGGCGTGGCCGACGCCATCAAACGGCGCAAGCCTGAGTTCAAGGCCATCGCGGTCGAGCCGCTTGGCTCCCCAGTGTTGAGCGGCGGCCAGGCAGGACCGCATAAGATCCAAGGCATCGGCGCGGGGTTCGTGCCAGCTGTCCTTCAGCTGGAGCTGATCGACGAGATCATCCAGGTCACCGATGAGGACGCGGGCGCGGCAGCACGGCGGATCGCCAAGGAGGAAGGCATCCTCGTAGGGATCTCGGGCGGCGCAGCGCTCCATGCCGCGCTCGAGGTGGGGCGGCGCCCTGAGTACGAGGGCCAGCTCATCGTGGTGGTGCTTCCCGACAGCGGTGAGCGTTACTTGTCCACTTGGCTGTTCGACGAGGAATGATCTCATGACCCGCAACACAGCCAACTACGACCTCTCGACCATCGTAGAGGAGCTCTGCGCGCACAGCGAGGGCCTGACGCGTGCGGACGCACTTGGCCGAGGGGCGCGGCTTCTGCCATCGCGCAAGGTCGTGCTCGACGTCGTCGAAGGACTGCGCGGAGTGCTGTTTCCCCGCTACTTCGGCGAGTCTAAGGCGAGTGACGAGACACTGCGCTTTCACCTCGGTGCGACCCTAGACCACCTGCGCCCGATCCTGGAAGAGCAGGTAGAGCTCTGCCTCGTGTTCGTCGGCCGCGGCGCCCCGGAGCAGCGGGAGGAGTCCCGGGC
>JBATLA010000235.1:0-2358 GCA_049669945.1 Polyangiales bacterium
TCGAGATGGCGAAGTAGCATCTTCGCCGCTGTGTCGGGTGCGAAGCGAATGATCGTGTGCGGGATGCGGCGGCGAACCTTTCGCGGCGTCGAGGGGTTACCGAGGGCCCCGTCGAGGGCTTCGAGCGCTGCGGGTCCGATCGCGACCACCACCCTCCGGACCGCCTCTCGCATATCCGAGCTACCCAAAAGCGGCAATAAATACGGGAGGTAAGCGGCATTTGGGTTCGCCTTCATTGCGCGCAACGCATCGAGCCGCACCGCCTCGTCCTCGCTCCCCAGCAGCTCGGCGAGCTTCTGCTTCGATGCCTCCGACGAATCGACGCTCCCCTGATCGATCGCGAGCAGGCCGACTAACGCCGTTGCCCGAACGATCGATGCTTCGAGATCGACCTTCTCTTCGAGCAGCGCCCGGTCGGGATCAACTGCAGTCAGCGCGCGGAGCGCCGAGGCGCGTACTTCGGGGTTGTCATCGGACAACATGCGGCGTGCCACGGAGACGAAGCGGCGATCCGATGCATCGGCGAATGCTTCGAGAGCGCGTCGGCGAACCACAGTTGATGGATGGTACAACACGAGGACCGGCATGAGGTCCGCGCGACCATGACTGTCGAAGATGTCGATCGCTGCCAACACCTCTTCATCTTGATCGCTGTTGAGTGCGTTCAAGAGCGCGTCGATCGAGTGACGGTCGAGCTCTTCCAGCTCGAGCTGCGTATCGATGACCCCTTGACGCAGTCTCGCGCGGAATTGATCGACGTACTGGCGTCGGGTCGACAGGATCGCAACGAGCCAGCCTGCTACGAGGAACAGCAACGCGATGCCGAGCTGCTCGGTCGACAGGCCCAATGCAACGGCGCCGATGATCAAGATCGAGCCGAATGCCTGACCGACACGATGCCCGAACACCTCGATGATGCCCTTGGCGCGTTCACGTCGCCGACTGTCGAGCGGCAAAAAAAGCACCTCGACCGAGCTTCGATAAAGTGTGTGGCGGAGGCTCCCGTCAACGGCTTTGAGGCCCACGGCGAACGGCAAAATTGGGCCAATTGCCAAGCCCAGGGCGCCGCCGAAAACCAGGACGGGGAGCAGGGCGGAGCTCCTGTGGGCGCCGAAAGCTCGCAGCAGCCAGCCCGCGCCCACGAGTTGCACGAGCAGCGCCACGCTGTTCAGTCCGAGGTAGAATCGCGCAAAGAAGGGGCCAAGCGCTTGTGCTGGGATACTTTCCGCAACCGTGCTCTTGAAGACGAAATCGACGATGGTGAGCGCGATCGTGCCCAAGCCGACGAGCCCGAGCACGCGAGACAGATAGCTGTCCCGCAAGAGCCAACCGAGCGATGGACCCCTGCGCGAGGCGGAGGGCGTTTGTGAATCTCCGACTCTCCATAGAGACGCAGTGCCCGCGGCAAGGCCTAGGATGGTTGCGGCCATGAGCACCAGCCCAGTCGGAGAGCTCAGCCGCAGGAGCCCTTCGGAGAGCGCCGAGCCCAGCATGGCCCCGGTGACGCCTCCGGCCGCAATTGCGGGGAAGATGCGCTTCGCCTGGGTCACGGTCACGGCGTCGTCGAGCAAGAGCCAGAACTCGATCAACACCACGGTGATCAAGAGACCCGTCCATACGTAGAATCCAAAGGGCGCCCATGCGCCGAGGTCGTCGAGCAGCGCCCAAAACCCGAGGGTGACCAGCGAGCCGAACAACAACGACGCCGCCAGGAGCGTCCGGCGATCTCGGACGTACGGGAGCACCCGCTCGTGGATCTTCAGCTCGACGATCGCTAGAAGCGCAATTGCCAGGTAGGCGCGGGGAAGCTCGCTCGACGGCAGATTGGTGAGAAACAGCGTGTCTCGGGCAGTTTCCATGACCGAATGTGCGGTCATGATCGACATCAGGCCGACGAGGCCGACGATCAGGTTCCTCCGGTCCTCTCGGCGAACGGCAAAGCGCATGGGTCAAACCGCACGGTACCGCACAAAACGCTCGGAGGTCATTTCTAGTGCGACGGCCGGCCCGGACCAGGGAGCTACTTGCGGCGCAGCGATTCGAGCTCGTCGAGCGATCGAGGCCAGTCGCCTTTGAGCAAGCGCGAGAGAGCACGGTCAGCCAGCAGCTTGCCGCCTGTCTGGCACGTCGCGCAGTAGTTGGTTTCACGGTCGGCGAAGACGATGCGTTGGATTGGATCGCCGCAGACCGGGCAGGGCTCTCCGTGTTTTCCGTGGGCCGCCATCTCCGGTCGAAAAGCGGTCACCTTTTCTGGGAAGCGGTCGCCGTGCTGCGAGATCAGACGCTGCACCCACTCGGACAAGACCTCTCGCGTCGCGGCGTGAAGGCGTCGCACCTGCTCATCGGTAAGGCGTTGCG
>JBATLA010000236.1:0-7104 GCA_049669945.1 Polyangiales bacterium
GGCCGGAGTTGGCGTCAGGTCTTCCTCGCCGACGGATCACTTTCGCTGGTGGTCGAGCTCCGCACCTACTTCGTGGAAGTCGAAGTGTCGCCTACGGGTCAGAAGTCCGAGCACTGACACTGTAGCCCCTGAGGCGCGCCGACACTGTCAGGACGCGCTCGCTCACCTTCGACCTCATCGTCGACGTCACGGAGACCGGCCCAACGCCCGGGCAGTAGATCGTGCGAATCTCGAGATCGAGCTTTCCTCCGACTTCCCGCACCTCGACGCAGCCTTCGAAGCGACCGGCCGGCGTGTCGGCCACCACATCGGTCGAGACGAGCTCGGCGCTGCGGCCACCGGGTCCCTGCCAAGTCGCGCCCCGACGAAGCGGGACTCGAATCAGCCATGCGTCCGTCGGAGGAACCCGGATTCCGTCCGGGAGGACTTCATAGCGGACCACTGCGTTCGCGGTGCGAACCTCCGCGATGCTTCCGTCGAAAGCCTCGACGCGTGTGACCGCGAGCGTCGTGGACGCCTCCCCGGTGTCGACATCGTAGGACCATGCGTTGCCGGTGCGCAGCGGATAGAAGTCGATCGGTTCCAGCGCCGCGCTCGTCGTGATGGAGCTGCTCTTGCTGGCGCACGCGGCGACTAGGCAAAGCGTAAGCACCACAAGCCAACAGGCACTGCATGCGCGCAGATACATCCCAGGTGAGGGTAGCAGCTCCGATGTAGGGAGTCGGCGCATATTCGCGAACCTCGTACATCCTGTTACGATGCGAGTGTGACTGAGAAGAACACGATCCTCGTCCTCGATGACGATCCTTCCCTTCGTCACATGCTTCAAGTACTGCTCGAGCAGGACGGACATGCGGTCATCGCGGCGGGGGACGTTCAGTCGGCCCTCGCGCAGTGCAAGGTGCAGCTTCCCGACCTCATGGTGGTGGACCTGATGCTGCCCGTCGAAGACGGCGAGATGTTCCTTCGCGAGTTTCGCAGGCGTTGGCGGCACGAGGACGTGCCGGTGATCCTTCTCAGCGCGAGTAGCGCCCGCAACGAGATCGCTCGACGTCTAGGCGTGGAAGCAACCCTCCCGAAGCCGTTCTTCGCGGAGGATCTGCGTGAGCTGGTCGCGCGCCTCGTCAAAGAGCGAACGCGCGTCGCGGTGAGCTGAGCACGCATCGTTTTTTGTCGGATCTCGTGGTATGAGCCGCGGGATGGATCAGCTGTTTACCGATGGTTTGTTCAAAGACGAAGTCGTTCTGATCACGGGCGGCGGGACGGGAATCGGCTTCGTCTCGGCGACCGAAATGGGCATGCTCGGAGCCAAGATAGCCATCTGCGGGAGGCGCCCCGAACCCCTGAAAGCTGCCGTCGCAGAGCTCGAATCAAAGGGGATTGAGGCGTTTGGCGCACCCTGTGACATCCGCGAGCCAGAAGCGATCGCCGGCTTCGTCGACTCGGTCCTCGGTCGCTTCGAACGCATTGACGTCCTGATCAACAACGCAGGCGGTCAGTTTCCCACGACCGCCGAGGCGCTGTCGCCGAAAGGTTTTGCGGCGGTGGTTCGCAACAACCTCGTCGGGACGTGGAGCATGACCCATGCTGTCGCCACCAAGGCGATGATCCCGCAAAAGCGCGGCCGCATCGTCAACGTGATCGCGCAAATCATCCGAGGTTTCCCTGGAATGGTGCACACGGGAGCGGCCCGCGCAGGCGTCGACAACATGACCAAGACCCTGGCGGTCGAGTGGGCGCTCCACGGCATTCGCGTCAACGCTGTGGCACCTGGGGTGATCGTCACCAGCGGGACGAAGCAGTACCCGCCCGAGCTGCTCGACAACGCCGAGAAGAGCAACCCGCTCAAGCGGCTGGGGACGGCCGAGGAAGTCTCGCACTTGATCACGTATCTCGCGTCGCGGTACGCCGACTTCATCGCCGGCCAGACGTTCTACATCGACGGCGGCGCCAGCATCTGGGGCGAGCAGTGGTTCCTGCCTGATGATCTACCGAAGTACCCGCCCTACCCGGTACCCGAACGCGGCTAGGTCTGCGGTTTCTTCTGAAAGACGCTCATTAGGTAGGCGAGCAACACGCCGACGAAGTAGAGCACCACCAGCGGGATCAGCATCATCACCATGGTGTAGACGTCCTGGGGCGTCAGCAACATCGAGATGAATGCAGCGACGACGATCCACCAGCGAGAAAACTTGAGAAGCTGTTGCCAGGTGACGATGCCCGCGCCGGCGAGAAACGTCACGATGACCGGCACCTCGAACACGATGCCAAAGGCAAGGAGCATCCTTCTGAAGAACGGCATGTAGTCCTTCACGAAAAGCGTTGCGACCAGGGTTTCGTCACTGAAGCCGAGCAGGACGGTGAACGCTTCGGGGAAGACGAGCTTGTACCCAAACACCGCGCCGCCTGCGAAGCACAAGGTAGAAAAGAAGATGAACGGAACGGCAAGCGCCTTCTCTTTCTTGTAGAGACCGGGCGCAATGAACATCCAAAGTTGCCAGAAGATCCACGGCGACGCGAGCAACAGACCCGCAATGAGCGAGTTCTTCATGTACATCATGAAGGCGTCGGCGGGACCCGCGAACCTCAGCACCGCTTCGCCGGGCAGATTCAAGCGCTCCCATGCTGGCTGAAGTGGCGCGACTAGGAAATCCTTGATCTCCTTCTTGAAGATCCAGCCTATGGCGACGGCTGGAACCAAGCCGAGGATGGCACGCAACAGGCGGCTTCGGAGCTCACCGAGATGCTCGAAGAAAGTCATCTCCCGATCTTCCTCGGGAAGTCTCGAGGGCTCAGGATCGGGCACGGGAATCTGGATCTGATCCGAGGTCATGGATGCTTTGCCTCGGTCGAGGCATCGGTCTCGGCCGCGGGCTGTGCGTCATCGGCCTCGGTCACTGCAGGCGCCGGGCTCGCGGCCTTGGCCGCGTCTGGTGTGGGTGGTGGAGTCGCCATTTCGGAACCCTCGGGGGTCTTCGCCTCCTGCTCCAGCGTCTCCTCCACGGGTACCGGGCGCGCGCGCGGCGGCCGAACCGGCGGCGAGCTGAATGGGTCGCCCTCGCGCATGAGCTCGTCGAGGCCGATGGCCTCTTTGAACTCGCGACTGGCGTTCTTAACCTGCCGGACACCTTTGCCCACGGTTCGCATGAACGTCGGCAAGCGGTCCGGACCCACCGCCAAGAGAACGATGACCAAGAAGAAGGCTAGCTCAGTGGGTCCGATTCCGAACATCCGCTCCTACCATGAATCGTGCCTGCCACGGAGGCCAACCGGCAACCCCCTGGGCTAGGAAGCAGACCGAAGCTCGCGTAGACGCTCGACGGCCTGGTTCATCGCCCTCACCCGACGCTCGTACTCGCGCGTCAGCTCCTGAATCCGATTGGCCGCAGCGAGTGTCTGCTCCGAGCTCTCGGAATGCTTGCGATGCGATTGGTGGAGCTGGTGAACCATGTCCGATATGCTCTCGATGGAGCCGGTCATCTGCCGTCCGCCTTCGGCCTGCTCCTGGCTGCTGCGCTCCATCTGTTGCGTGATGAGCCGCATGTTGTCGGCGCTCTTCATGATGAGCTCCGAGCCACGCGCCTGCTCGGCAGTGGCGGCCGCGATCTGCTGGACCGTTTCCGCTATTCGTCCGATGGCGTCGGTGACCTGCCGCGAGCCCTTCGCCTGCTCGACCGTCGCGCGGGCAATACCCCGTACCATCGCGGTAGATTGCTTGGACGACTCGAGGATCTTCTTCAGAGCATGCTCAGCTTCGGCGCTCACCGTGACACCCCGGTCGACCGTGCTCGCACCGCGCTCGACAGCCACGATCGCGTTCTTCGTCTCTTCCTGAATCGTCTTGATCAGCTCGGCGATCTCTTTGGTCGAGGCGCCGGCACGCTCGGCCAGGTCCTTGATCTCGTCGGCCACGACCGCAAAGCCCTTGCCATGCTCGCCGGCCTGCGCGGCGATGATCGCCGCATTTAGAGCAAGTAGGTTGGTTTGCTCCGCAACGTCATCGATGACGTTGAGGATGTCTCCGATGGCTTCGATGCGATCGCCGAGGTTCGAGATCGTGCTGACCGCCTCGAGCGAGGAGGACTTGATCCGGTTGATCTCGTCGATGATCTTGAGAATCGAATCCGCGCCAGTTTCGGCATCGGCCGCGACCTCTTCGGAGAGCCGCGCGGTTTCGTTGGCGTTCGACTGCACCTGATCGATGGACACGTCCATCTCATTCATCGACGAAGAGGTTTCTTCCGCCGTGAGGGCCAAGGCGTCGACGTTGCGGGCAACCTCTTTGATGCTGTAGGTCATCTCCTCGATCGAAGACGCCGTCTCGCGAACGCTCGAGCCGAGGTTGGACATGTTCTCCGCGACCTCTTGGTTCGTCGCCGTCATCTGCAAGATGCTGGAAGAGCTTTCTTCGGTGCTCGAGGACAACGCCTCGACGCGGTCGCTGATCGCCTGCAGGGAGATCGCCATCGACTTCAGCGCCCGTGCGGTTTCCTCGACAGCGACCATCTGCTCGCCGAGCCCGCTCGAGAGAGCGCGCACGTTGTCGCCGATGGACATCTCCACCTCCTCGACTTCGGCGTAGATCCGATGGAGCTCCGCATCGACCGCGGTGACTTCGATGGAAGCGGGGAGCCCGGATGCGATGACGAGCAGGCCGAGCACCCCGAGCACCGCGGCGACTACGCCAGAAAGCGCCGCAGCCTCAGCGCCGACAAGAAGACCTGAAGCTACGCCCACTGGCCCGACTACGAACGCGAGCGCGAAGCACAAGAAACCAGGGACGAGATAGCGACTCTTGGCAATTGCCCGAAACATGACCCCCCGTTGACGAACGTCAGGGTATCCAACCGCGGGATACCCGGGCAAGTTCCACCCCGGCGCCGGCGCCGGATGGGGGATCGTCCGTTCAGAGGGGGTTCGTCAGAAGCTGCATCGCGATCTGAAGGGCGAGCGAGTAGTCACCCTCCATCTTGAGCTTTCCGCCCAAGAACAGCTCCTGAACGGTCAGCTCGCCGCGCTGAACGCTTTCTAGGTCGCCGTACTGGAGCTCTGCGGTGAAACCTGGCTCGCTTGGCGGCTCCGGAACGTTGAACCCCACGCGCACTCTGACATCGCCGAGCTCGGGCACGCCGAGCAATCCGACATGGCAGGTCATGGGCTGGCCGGCGAGCGCGTCTTCAAAGCGCTTAGAGGCGGTTTGAGCCGCTCCGACCGCGACCTCGTCATTGTCGAGGGCGCCTGCCTTCACCGCCTCTCCGAGGAGGAGAGTGGCTGCATTTCCCGGGAGCGCGGCCGCGATCTTGATCGGAACGCCCGCGAGTGGAGCCCCGTCGGCGCTCAATGCGCCTGCCTGGGCGGACAGAACCACGGGCGGGCTCTCGTCGATTTGCAGGCTGGCCGCGCCCGTGACGCCCGTCACGTCGTCCAGAATGCGCTGGGCCTGCTCATCGCCGCTGGCGGCGCGGGTCTTCAGGACCTCGACCCCCCGGGCGAAGAGCTGGGGAAACGTATCGGTGAGGAACTCAATAGGTTGAACGCTCATGAGGCGCGGAGCATAGCCAAGAACCCGGGTCGCACCAAGCTGGCGGAATCGAGCAGAATCGGCCACCATCTCGACGATGTCGGAAGTGGAGCACCGGCCGACCATCTTGATGGTGGGCCAGGGCGAGCCAATGCAGACAGCGTTGGGGGAGGCGTTACGGCGCCATGGGATATCTGTCGCTGGTTGCGCAACGGCTGAGCTAGAACAAGCGGTTCGCGTCTATGCACCGGACTTGGTCGTCTTGATCGGCGACGCCGCAGTGCGTGGTGGCGTCAGCGTCGTGCGCAGGATGGCGGCCAACCGGGCGACGGACGTTTTACCCGTCGCCGTCGTTTCGAACGACGCGGCGCTCAAGCACGAGGGTCAGGAGTTTCGGAGCGGCGCTGTGGCGATCGTTCCACGGGGATCGGGGGCGGACGCCATCGCACGAAGGCTCGCCGAGCTCGCCGAAGAAGTCCCGCAGCGGCCCGGCTTGATGGTCGGGGAGCTCAACGAGCACAACCTGCAGGATGTCGTAGACCTCGTGTCCAACGACACAAAGACCGGGTTCTTGAGCATCCGGTCACCCAAGGGTGTGCTCGAAGGCATGCCGATGGTCATCGAGACGGAGAACCCCAGCGCGCACAACATGGAGCTGATCCTAGATCGTCTCCGTGAAGCGGTGTCCGACTCCGAGCCGCTCGAGTACGAGTTCCACGAGACGAGTGGCGGGCGCCTTTCGAGCCTTCCTCGGGCGGTCGACGCCGCGGACGTGGATCTGAGCAGCCTCCAGGACTCTCGCGTCGTCATCCTCGACTCCGACGAGCTCCGCGCCGAGAAGCTCGCGCAGGTGTTGATCCAGCGCGGTGTGCAAATCGCGGCGGCCGACTTCTCGACCGCGGTGATTCCGCGCATCCGCGAGATCGACCCGCAGGTGGTGGTCCTCGATTCGGGCGCGGTGGGCGGTCAAGGGATCGAGTTCGTGCGAGCGATGCGGAGGGACCCGCAGCTCCGTTGGGCGTCGATGCTGGTGGTTCGCTGGGAGGACTTCTGGCCTTCGTCCGCGGAAGAGGGCGGACCTGACCTGGCACAGCTCGCGTCGCGCATTTGCCCTTTGATCGACCAGGACCTCGAAATAAGCCGGCGCGTCGAGGACGAGATCGACTTCGACACGCGACTCGAGCTCGTCGGCCCCGGACGCCTTCTTCGCGCGCTCGGCTCGTTACCAGGTGTCCGCCATGTGAGCATCGCCGGACACAAGCGCAACGTGGAGATCGACATCGCGGACAACTCGATCGTCGGCGCTTATGCGACGCTTCACGAGGGCACGACGCAGACCCTACAAGGCATGCCCGCGCTGCTCGCGTTGTGGGGGCTCAACTCCGGCCGTGTCTCGATTCGCGAACAGGACTTACCGTCGGTCGCGAACATCATGATGCCCGTCGACGAGGCGCTCGGAGTCGTGTCGCACCAACTCGGCTTTGCGGATGGAAGCGACAGCAGCATCGAAGTCAACGCGGAGACCGTCCCTCCGGTGCAGCCAGAGGTCGATGAGCAGGCGACCGTGCCGCCCGGTGCGGAGG
>JBATLA010000237.1:0-3119 GCA_049669945.1 Polyangiales bacterium
GTGCTGCCGTTCACGCCGGTGACGTTGATCGGGCCGCGTCCGTCGCCACCCGGCGCGGCCGGCGGCGCTTCTGGCTCCCCGCAGCCGAACGCGAGCACAGAGAGAAGGACAAAGCAGCGCATGGCACTGAGCCTGCGCGATTCAGGAGCGCCGCGCCAGAAACCGGGCGCTCAAAAGCCCATGATTTTCGCGACTGCGTATCGCATGACTTCGGTCGCACCTCCGCCGATGCGGAACAGTCGCGCGTCGCGCCAAGCGCGCGCAACCCACAGGTCCTCGAGATAGCCCATGCCCCCGTGGAACTGCAGACACTGGTCCATGACCTCCGCGGTCACGTCGCCGACGTACGCCTTGGCCATCGACACGATGCGTGTGGTCTCCATCGAAAGCATGCCTTCGTTCACGAACTTGTCCTCGTTGTAGGCTGCGCACGCGTTGTAAGTCAGTGCTTTTGCCGCTTCGTACTTCGTGTAGAGGTCGACGAACTTCTGTTGCCAGTATTCGCGCTTGATGAGCGGCTTTCCAAAGGCGACGCGCTCCCGCCCGTATTGCACGGAGCGGTCGAGAGCGAGCTTCGAGCCCGCGAGGCCGCTGACACAGCCAACGAGACGCTCGGATTGGAAATTCTGCATCAGATACACGAAGCCCATGCCTTCCTGGCCGAGCAGGTACCGCTGTGGAACCCGAACGTCCTCGAAGAAGAGCTCCGCGGTGTCGCTCGCCCAGTTGCCAGCCTTCTCGAGCTTCTTCGAGATGCTGAAGCCCTTGACGTCGGTTGGGCACATGATGATCGAGATGCCGCTGTGACCTGCCTCTGGGTCGGTCTTGACCATCAAGGTCACGAAGTCGGCCCGCGTCCCATTCGTGATGTAGGTCTTCGAGCCGTTGATCACATAGTCGTCGCCGACCTTGCGGGCGGTCGTTCGAAGGCCCGCGACGTCCGAGCCCGCGCCCGGCTCGCTCACGCCGAGCGCAGCGATTTTGTCCCCGCGAAGCGCTGGCGCCAGGAACTCGTCCTTCACTTCGCGTGAACCGAGGTCGTTGATCACCGGTGTGGCCATGTCTGACTGGACTAGCAGGCCCATCGTCACGCCTGCTGAGCCACAGCGAGCAAGCTCCTCCGACTTCACGACGCTCATCCAGAAGTCGCCGCCGCTCCCGCCGACGTCCTCGGGGTAGTGCGCCCCGAGGATCCCAAGCTCGCCCGCACGCTTGAAGACCGAGTTGGGGAAGAGCTTTTCCTCCTCCCACTGGTCTACTTTGGGCGCGAGCTCGTTCTCGACGAAGGTCCGAACTTGCTGGCGGAAAATCTGGTGTTCTTCCTTGAACGGCTGAAAGGTGGACGACATGGATGCCTCGCTCTGAGAAAATGAATGAACGTTCATTTAGTCGGAGACGCTGCAAAACGCAAGCCCCGAGCACCGTCGGCCGCGGACCCTAGGGTGGGGTGGGCGCGGGTGGTGCCGATGCCGCTTGGAGCAGGATTACGTCCATCCGCTCCGGGTAGATCTCCGGCTTCAGCTCGACGCGGAGCTTGGTAATGAGCGCGTCGAGCGCGGCCTCGCGCTCTTCGCGCCAGAGCTTGCGCTGAATGCGGGCGCCTGCTTTCTCGAGCGGCTGGACTCGCTCCGGTCGAAGCCCCGTGAGCTCGAGGACACTCCACTTTCCGTCGCCGAGGTCGAGCGGTCCGGCGAGGTCTCCCACGGCGCCGAGCGAGAATGCGGCCTGAGCCAGTGTCGCGTCGATGGTGCCGCTCGCCTCCCGACCCACGACCTTGCCGTCGGCCGTGAAGTAGAGCAGGTCGCCGCCGCGAAGGTTGGTCTCGGTATCTAGGCTCAGCTGTTTGGCGAGCGCCCTAAATGCCGTCTCCTTGCTGACTTTCAGTGTCTTCAGGATGTCTTCTGCTTCCGCTTTGCTCGCAACGAGGATGTGCCGCGCCCGTCGCATCTCCGGACGCCGAAACTCTTCGGGATGCTCTTCGTAGTACTTCGCCACCTGCTCCGCCGGCACGTCGTCCGGCGTCACGGTTTCCTCGAACTCCTTGCGTACGTACACCTTCACTAGCGTCTGATTCACGAAGCGTTGAACCGCTGGATCATCGGCGTAGCCGAGTTTCTTTGCGCCTTGGTAAAAGAGCTCGTTTTCGAGTTGGGCATCGGCGACATCCTTGATCTGACCCGGGTTGTCCGCCAGTCGCTCTCGCGCATATGGTCGCCGCGATGCAATGACGTCCTCGATGTCGCCGACGGTGATCGTCGCGTCGCCGATGCTTGCGAACACCTTCGCGCGCCGCGTTTCATCCGGCGCACGCGGCGCATCTTCGGCAAGCGCGCGCACTGACATTGCGGTTCCAACAGCGAGCGTAAGCAGTAGGATTTTTCGCATGGCCGGGCAGCGTTTCACGCCGTCCGTAGGTGGTCAAGCGCCGTTGCCCGCGAAGAACCCCGTGAGCATCGAAGCCAACGCCCGCGGCTCGAACCAGTGGATCATGTGTCCGACGTCCGGGATCTCCACGAAGCGATGGCCGCGAATCTTGTTCATTCGGTCTTTTTCGTCCGCGAGCCGAAACCCTCGCTCGCCTGCGACGACCAGGGTCGGCGTCTCGATCGTTTCGAGCATTGCCTCGAACAGGCTCGCCTGAAACGGCCGCGGCGAAAACGTCTTGTGCAGCGGGTCGAACGACCACTGAAGCCCGCCCTCGACCGCCCGGGTGCTCTTGCTGACGAGAAAGAGGCCGAGCTCGTCGGTGAGCTCGGGGTTCTGAATTCGCATTCGGCTCAAGGCTTCGCGCGGGTGCGCCATGGGCCGCGGCTTCTTGCCTCGGGACTTGACCACTCCCTCGAGCCAGGCGCGCAACCTCGCGGTGGGATCTCGTGGTTCCATTTCGGGTGGCCCGATGCCTTCGACCAAGGTGAGCGTCGCGAGTTTCTCGGGTCGCGCGGCGGCGTACATGGCGCAGGCAGAGCCGCCCATCGAGTGCCCGAGCAGATGAATCGGCGCGTCGGTGAGCTGCGGGAGTAGCTCGTCGAGGTCGAGGACATAGTCCGGAAAGTGGTAGTAGCCACCGCGTCCGATCCACTCGCTTTGCCCGTGACCCCGCCAGTCGAACGAGGCGACGC
>JBATLA010000238.1:0-23096 GCA_049669945.1 Polyangiales bacterium
AAGCCTCACCTCGCGCGTCGCGAGGACCGCTCCATCTTCACCTAGCGCTTCGATCGATACTCGACCCTCTTGCCCCCGCACTACCAAGGGAAGCCGGGCGAAACCGTCGGACGCGCGCGCGGCGCCGTGTTCTGCGTGGACACCGGCAAGGGAACGGGCCCTCACACGCCCCTCCCAATCGGCGACCCACACGAGGAGCGTGCATTCGAGATCGGGTGCGCAGACGCCTTCGACCACCCGCGCGTCTAGAGTGCTCGGGGCGCGTCTCGGATCCGCCACCCGCATCGGACCGAGCTCATAAGCCTGAAACGCGTTGACCTCACGCCCCGCAGGCAGGCGCGAGTCGATGCCCGCGCGAACGTAAAGCGCGCGATCGACCGTGAGCATGCGGCCATCGATCTCTGCGCGCGCGATCAAGGAAAGCTCGCCGTCGACCTCGGCGGGGACGTCGAGACTTCCCTCTACGCCTTGCACTCGGGACGGCGACAGCGTCGAGCTCGCGATCAACATGCCGGCCCGACTGCGAAGCTCGACGGTGACCATCGGCGCGCGAACGACGGCGTACCCTGCGTCATCTTGATCCATCTGCCACGCCCGCAAGCCGATCGATGTTCCCGGTCGGGCAACGACCGGCGCGCTCAACCGGAGATCCGGAATCTCGGCAGGCGTTCCCGCCAGCCAGAGCGCAGCGAGGATGAACGCGACGACCATCGGCGATAGCCTGATCGCCCAGGCGAAACGCGCGAAGCTCGCGTCGCTGTTTTCAGCAGGGATGGACAAATTCGATATGTTACCTTAGGAACGCTTCAGGTATAGACCTCGAATGGGAGTCACCGCCGAACACAACATCGAGCAATTGCGCGCTCGACTCAACGACTACATGGCCCGTCACGGCCTGCGGTCGACGGAACAGCGGCGGGTCGTCACCGAGATGTTCTTCGAGAGTGATGGCCACCTCTCGATCGAGGATCTTCTCGACGAAGTTCGCGTGAAAGAGCCTCGCATCGGCTACGCGACCGTCTACCGGACCCTGAAGCTCCTGAAAGAGTGCGGGCTCGCGTTCGAGCGTCATTTCGGCGACGGGGTGTCCCGCTACGAGGTGGCATGGTCGGACGAGCACCATGACCATTTGATCTGCGTCGAGTGCGAGAAGATCATCGAGTTCGAGGACGACGACATCGAGGGCCTGCAACACCAGGTCGCGGCCAAGCATGGGTTCAGGCTCGTGCGCCACAAGCTCGAACTGTACGGGGTGTGTCCCGACTGCCAGGCCAAGCGCTAAGGGCCTGGACCTGGCGGGTCGGTTGTCCGGCCGATCTAGACGGTCGCGAACGCTTCGTCCGGGATTTCGACGGGGAGCGTGTCGATCGCGCTGAGACGCTGCACGCGGCTCGGGAGCGTCGTCAGCACGTTGTTGGCGAAGTACTGCGCCGCGAACTTCTTGCCGGTATAGAAGGCGTGGTCGGGATGCGTCTCCGAGGTCTCTGGGAGCTTCCGGAGCGCAATGGAGGCCTGATCGAGGAGCAGCCAGCCGACGGCGAGGTCGCTCATGATGGTGAGGAAGTCCTCGGCCGCGAGCGGGATGTGCTCGAGCTTGCCTCCCTTGAACCAACCGATGAACTGCATCACCGACGCGGCCACCGCTTCGTGCGCCCCCTGGAGGTGCTTGATGCCCTCTTGGAGCTCCGGCGTGTCCTTGTTTTCGTTGATGAAGTTCTGGATATCCATCAGGAAAGCTTGGGTGTTGGCGCCACCGGCCTGCCCGAGCTTTCGGCTGACCAAGTCCATCGACTGGATGAAGTTGGTGCCCTCGTAGATCTGGAAGATCTTGGCGTCGCGGCAGTACTGCTCGACCGGATGGTCCTTCAAATAGCCGTGCCCGCCATGCACTTGAATGGCCTTGCTCGACACCTCGAACGCGGCGTCCGTGCCGTAGGCCTTCACGAGCGGCGTCAGCAGATCCACCTGACCTTTGTGGTACGCCTCGGACTCGTCGTCCTTGCCCTGCGTTGCGCGTAGCCGATCGCCGTGGTTCGAGAGCTTCATGACGAGCGCGCGAATGCCTTCGACCCGCGCCTTCATCGCCAAGAGGTCCTTGCGAATGTTGGGATGGTCGAGGATGGGAACGCGCGGCGCGTTGGCGTCCTTGAATTGTTTGATGCTGGAGCCCTGCTTGCGCTCGCGTGCGTATTCGAGCGCGCTCAGGTATGCGGCCGAAGCGACCGAGAGGCCCTGGATGCCGACGCCAATGCGGGCGGCATTCATCATGTGGAACATCTGACGGATGCCCTGATGCTCAACACCGCCGACGACCTCGCCGAGGCAGCCGTTGTCGTCGCCGAACTGCATGACGCAGGTGGCCGAGGCGTTGATGCCCATCTTGTGCTCGATCGAAGGAACTTCGACGTCGTTGAGCTCGCCGAGCGATCCGTCCTCATTGATGCGCACGCGCGGCACGAGGAAGAGCGACAGGCCCTTGGTGCCGGGCTCGGCGCCTTCGATGCGCGCCAGAACCAAGTGAATGACGTTGGTGCCGAGATCGTTGTCGCCGGCGCTGATGAAGATCTTGGTGCCCTGGATGTTGTAGGTACCGTCGTCGTTGCGCGTGGCCGTGCTCGACGCCGAGCCGACATCGGAGCCCGCGTGCGGCTCGGTGAGGCACATCGTGCCCGTCCACTCGCCGCTCATCATCTTCGGCACGTACTTCTGCTTCTGCTCCTCGGTGCCGAAGTCCATGATGAGCTCCGCGGCGGTGAGCGTGAGGCCGGTGTACATGGTGAACGCGGTGTTCGCGCCGCACATCATCTCTTCGACGAAGGAGCCGACCATCGAGGGCGCGTCTTGGCCGCCCCAGCGGCTCGGCGATGAGACCGTGCGCCAGCCGGCTTCCCAGGTCTTGTCCCAGGCATCCTTGAACCCATCCGGGGTGATCACCCGACCGTCCTCGATGCGGCAGCCTTGCGAATCGCCGGAACCGTTGAGCGGACCCGTGACGTCGCAGACGAAGCGATAGACCTCGTCGAGCACCATGTCGCACTCCTCGGTGCCCCACTCGGCGAAAGGCTCTTTGCCGAGGACCGCGGGCAGGTCGAACTGCTCGAAGAAAAGGAAACGGAAATCTCTCAGATCCGCACGGTAGCGATTGATTGCTTGCGCCACGTCAGCCTCCAATGTTCGAATCGGTCACCCTCGAGCCCTGCGGGATTACGCGCAACGGCCCAGATGGATGCCAGCTGTAATAGAACGTGAGGTCAGCTCGCCTTTCCGTCAAGGCAGGGCACCTGCGATTCTGCCTGTGTGATCGCAAGGATCCGCTGCATACCGGCAGCATCTGC
The DNA here is from genome assembly GCA_049669945.1 of Polyangiales bacterium. Classification (GTDB taxonomy): domain Bacteria; phylum Myxococcota_A; class Polyangia; order Polyangiales; family Houyiibacteriaceae; genus SG8-38. The sequence continues at coordinate 3,336 of JBATLA010000238.1, forward strand.
AGGGGCGAGCCCGAAGGGCGACGCCCGGCGCGAAGCGCCGCCAAGACCGCCGGGCGCGGAGGCACGCTGCTCACTCGCGTGAGAGTGATACCAAGACTACGGGTGGGGGTGGGTGGGCCGGATGTAACTAGCGCTGGCGCTCAACGCTGGCGCTGGCGCTGGCGCTGGCGCTGGCGCTGGCGGTGTCTGAACGGTAAAGGTCCGGCCATGCTGCTCGAGGGTTACTTGGAAGCAATCGGCTCCGAGGCGATTCAAAAGGCCCTCGATCTCGACGGGCCTCGCCCGGCGCTCGTGCGACCCACGACCGACCCGAAGTTCGGCGATTTCCAGATCAACGGCGCGATGAAGCTCGGCAAGGAGCTTGGGAAGCCGCCACGGGAGCTGGCGCAGCCGATCGCGGATGCCCTCGCCGACATCGACGCCATTGCAAAGGCCGAGGTAGCGGGCCCCGGCTTCGTCAACATCCATCTGTCGGACGCGTGGATCGCCGGGAAGCTCACCGAGGCGCTTTGCGACCTGAGTCGCGATGGGGTTCCTACCGTCGACGAAGCCGAGAAGGTCATCGTCGATTTTTCGAGCCCCAACATCGCCAAGCAAATGCACGTCGGTCACCTGCGATCGACGATCATCGGCGACGCGATCTCGCGGATACTGTCCTTCGTCGGACACGACGTCGTGCGTGACAACCATCTCGGCGACTGGGGCACGCAATTTGGATTGCTGATCGTGGGCATGCGCGAGTGGGGCGAGGAAGCGACCCTCCAGTCGGATCCCATCGCGGAGCTCGAGCGGGTCTACAAGCTGGCGTCCGAACGGGCGGGCAACGACGAAGCATTCGCGAGCCAAGCACGGGCTGAGCTAGCCAAGCTGCAAAGCGGCGACTCCGAGAACAGAGATCTCTGGGAGCACTTCGTGGAGGTGAGCCGCACCGCCCTCGACGCAGTCTACGGCGAGCTCGATGTGTCCTTCGACCTGTGGCTAGGCGAGAGCGCGTATCACGGCGCCCTACCCGGCGTCGTCGACGACCTCCTCGGCAAGGGAATCGCGCGGGAAGATGACGGGGCGGTCTGCATCTTCTGGAACGAGATCGACGAGGCGCCCAAGAATCTTCGCAAGCAGAAGACCCCATTCATCGTTCGCAAGAACGACGGCGCCTTTCTCTACTCGACGACGGACATCGCAACAGTCCTCTATCGCAGAGACCAGCTCGAAGCAGACCGCGCGCTCTATGTCGTCGACAACCGACAGGGTCTACACTTTCAGCAGCTCTTCGCCGTGATGAAGCTCCTCGGCGTCGACATGGCCCTAGAGCATATCGGCTTCGGCACCGTGCTCGGCCGCGACGCAAAGCCGCTCCGCACGCGCGATGCGAGCGGCCAGGTGATTACGCTCGCGTCGCTGCTCGAAGAGTCGAAGCAGCGTGCCCGCGCGCGTATCGACGAGGGAATCGCCGAAGGCCGGCTCCGTGTGCGGCCTGAAGAGATCGACGAAGTGTCACGCATCGTCGGCGTCGGCGCGGTGAAGTACGCGGACCTTCGTCAGAACCGACTCAGCGACTACCAGTTCGACTGGGACAAGATGATTTCTTTCCAGGGCAATGCGGGCCCGTACCTGCAGTACGCCTACGCGCGCTGTGCCTCGATCTTCGCGAAGGGCGGCCTCTCGATGGATGGCGCTGCAAACGCCACGATCGCGCTGCAAACGCCAACGGAGAAGACGCTCGGCAGGCATCTTCTGCGGTTCGCCGACGTGGTCCATCAGGCTGGAGCCACGAGCCAGCCGCACTTGATCTGCGAGCACGTCTATGAGCTCGCGCGCGCCTTCAACGGCTTCTACGCGGAGTGTCCCGTGCTAGATGCGGAGGGCGCCACGCGGGAGAGCCGACTCGGGCTGACGGCAATGACCGCGCGCCAAATTCGCCGCGGCCTCGCTCTCGTCGGAATCGGCGTGGTCGATCGGATGTAGTGAAAATGTGCTATGCGCACACGACCAATGCAGGGTCGGGTCGTTCGCACATCTCACGAGAGCGCTTGTCTTCGGGGCAATCCCCTTGGAGATCCGCACGAACGCGAACTCTACGCGTATCTGCCACCGCAGTATGACGGCACGCGACGGTTCCCCGTCGTGATGATGCTCGCGGGCTTCGGGGCGACCAACCATTCGATCGCCGCATGGAGCGCGTGGAAGCCCAATACGCTGCAGCTCTTCGACAATCTGATCGCGACCGGTGAGTGTGGGCCCGCAATTTTAATCTTGCCGGATTGCTTCAATCGCTGGGGAGGATCGCAATTCCTCGATTCCGAAGGCTCGGGCCGGTACCAGACGTACTTGGCAGACGAGGTCTTCCCCTTCGTGGACGCGGAATTCAAGACGATCGCGGATCGGGAAGCGCGGGCAGTCGTGGGCCGCTCGTCCGGTGGTTTTGGCGCACTGCGGCTCGGAATGGACCGCCCCGACGTGGTCTCCGTGCTTGGGAGCCACGCGGGCGACGCCGGGTTCGACGTGAGCATGCGCCCGATGCTCACGAGCGCGGCGATCGCATTCGATCTCGCCGGCGGGGTCGAGGCGTTCGCCCAGGAAGTTCCCGCGTCTGGGCCCCAGAACGCCACCCAGTTCGACGCGATCTTCGTGCTTGCGGCGTCCGCCGCGTATTCGCCGTCTTCAAACGGGTTTCCGTTTGCCGACCTCCCCGTGGACCCTGCGACAGGGCAGCTCCGCGCTGACGTCTGGGCACGTTGGCTCGAGCACGACCCGCTCAGCCGGATCGACGCTTCGGCGGCTGCTTTGCAAAAGATGTCGCTTATTTACGTTGATGCAGGCAACAGGGATGAGCACGGGCTACACTTCGCAGCGCGGATGCTCAAGGACGCGCTGCTGCGGCAGGGGTTACCTGTCCGTTACGACGAGTTCGACGGCGGACACCGAGGCACCTCCTGGCGATACGAAGTTTCGTTGCCGCACATCGTTGAAGCACTTCGAGGACCCGAATGACGACCAAAAAGAACAGCGCCCAAGAAGAGGAAACGGCGGAGGCAAAGCCGGCGAAGAAGGCTGGCGGTGCCGCCGCCGCCGCGGGGAAGATCCTCTCGGATGAAAGCCCGCAATCGAAAATTGCCGAACACGGCGAGACCATGATGGAGGGCCCTCGCACGGCTGCGACCCAGTCCGCCCGTGTCTTGAGCGAGGTCATCGCCGAAAAGCCGGAGCTCGTGGTTCCACTGGTCGCCAAGTTTGCGAAAGGCATTTCGTCCTCCAACAAGCGCGTGGTGCAGACTGCGGCGGAGGCGCTCCCCGCGATCGCCCGAATCGCGCCCGCCCGCGTCGCGCGGCAGCTGGACGTGCTCAAGAGCTCCTTCGAGGAAGCGAACGACGTTGGTAAGGACGGTCTCGTAAAGACGTTTGCGGCACTCTGCACGGCATCGGTCGCCTATCAGAAGCGCCTCGAGCCGGTTTTGACACTCGCCCTCAACGGCGCGGATGGCAAGACGCTGTTCGCATGGACCCAGATTGTATTGCCCGCACTCAAAGGCGAGCCGCACGCACGCGCGCGCGCCGTGGTCGAAGGGCGCCTGAATTTGATTCCGCGCGCCTACGGGCAACAGATCGCAGATTTTCTCGGAATCAAGCTGCGTCTGCGCTACCGCTAGTCGGCGCGCGCGTCACTTCAAGAGCGAGGGCTCGTAGCCTTCAGGACGCTCGAAGCCCATCAACTCGAGCGTCGTCGCGGCGATGTTGGCGATGCCCGGCTGGGCGATGCCTTCGTCGAGGCGCATTCCCTCGCTACCGGGCGTGTAGATGTAACAGGGCACCGCGTTGAGCGTGTGACTCGTCTTGCTTCTCAAGTGCCCGGCCGGGTCTCGCTTGAAGTCACCGGATTTCTTATCGACTTCGAACATCTCGTCCGCGTTGCCGTGATCTGCAGTGACGATGAGGGCGCCCTTGAGCTGCTCGATCACCGGAATGAGTCGGGCCAGCGACAGATCGACCGCCTCCACGGCAATCACCGCAGCGTCGAGGTTGCCGGTGTGCCCGACCATGTCGCCGTTGGCGTAGTTGATTCGCGCATGCCGAAGCCCCTCGCGGCGAAGCGCTTTGATCGTGGCGTCCGTGATCTCCGCGGCCTTCATCCAAGGTCGTTGCTCGAACGGAACGACGTCGCTCGGAACCTCGACGTACTCCTCGTAGACCTCGTCGAACATGCCGGAGCGGTTGCCGTTCCAGAAGTAGGTGACATGGCCGAACTTCTGCGTTTCACTGCAAGCGAACTGAGTGACTTGGTTGCGCGCGAGGTACTCGCCCACCGTGCGGTCGATCGACGGCGGCTGAACCAGGTAGTGTCTCGGCAGGTGGAGGTCGCCGTCGTACTCCATCATGCCGACAAACGCGACGTCAGGAATGGGGCCGCGCTCGAACTCGCTTAGTTCGGGCTCCGTGAACGCGCGAGTCAGCTCGAGCGCGCGATCGCCACGGAAGTTGAACAGCACTACCCCGGCGCCGTCACGGATTGGGCCGACTGGCGCGCCTTCACCATCGACGATGACGAAGCCGAGCAGATCTTGGTCGATCATCCCGGGGTTTTCGTCGCGAAGGGTTTGCACCGCTTCGGTCGCACTCGAGAACCCTCGACCTTCGCCGAGCACGTGATGCTTCCAGCCACGCTCGACCATCGACCAGTCGGCGTTGTATCGATCCATGGTGATGAACATGCGGCCGCCACCCGAGGCGATGCGGTAGTCGCGCCCGCCCTGCTCGTTCAGATCGCGCAGAACCTTCTCGAGGGCATCGACGTACTCGAGTGCGCTGGTTTCGGGCACGTCCCGTCCATCGAGGAGAACGTGAACGCGCGCCTTCCGAACGCCTTCTTCGTTGCAGCGGCGTAGCATCGCGAAGAGGTGCTCGATGTGGCTATGGACGTTGCCATCCGAGAGCAAGCCGATGAAGTGCATCGGCTCCCCGCTCTCGCTCACTCGTCGAACGAGCCGCTTCCACTCGTCGCCTTCGAACATCTCTCCACTGTCGATCGCCATCTGGACACGCTTGGCGCCCTGGTCGAACACGCGGCCCGCGCCGAACGCGTTGTGGCCGACCTCGCTGTTGCCCATGTCGTCGTCACTCGGCAATCCGACGGCCTTGCCGTGCGCGCGAAGCCGGGTGGTCAACGAGACCTCTGCCAGTCGGTCGAGCGTTGGCGTACGCGCGAGCCATACCGCGTCGCCTGCGTTGGACGCGCCGCAGCCGACACCGTCCATGACGACGATGAGCACGGGGCCCGGAACGCCGGGGAATGTGGGGTGCTTTTTTAGCCGCCAGTCGGTCACGCGGACTCCTTAGCATGGTCTTCGCGCTGTTCGATCGACGACCCGCTCCCCGGTATCGAGTCGCGGGCGACAGTCCGAAAGTCCGGAGGCGGCGTGATCATCTTGGGCATGCGATCGTCTCCAGTGATGAGCCGGGCCCCTCGACCACCGGTGAAATACAGCCAAGCCCACTCGACGAACACGACGACCTTCCGGCGGAAATCCACGAGAAAGAGAATGTGGATCAGCGCCCACAAGAGAAACGCGAGATACCCACCGAAGCGGAGCTTTCCAACGTGCGCGACTGCCCTGTTGCGTCCGATGATCGCCATCGAGCCCTTGTCGCGATAGCTGAACGCCTTGCGAGAGGGCGGCGCCTCGCCACGACTTTGGGCCTTGAGCTCTGCCGCAATCGTTCGCCCGACGAACTGCCCACCTTGAATGGCACCTTGCGCGACGGCAGGCACCGGCTCCTTGGTAGTAGGGTCCATGCACCGCGCGATGTCCCCGGCGACGAACGCATTCGGATGCCCCGGAATGCTGAGGTCACTCTCGACCAGGACCCTGCCCGAACGATCGGTCTCTGCGCCGAGCTTGTGGGCGAGCGCCGAGCCCTTGACGCCGGCCGCCCAGAAGACGTTGTTGGCATCGATTCGAATGGGACCGTCCGGCGTCTCGGCGTTCAAACCGCTTGCGTCGACGTCCGTGACGCGTGTCTTGAGAATGACCTCTACGCCGAGACCTTCGAGGTCCCGCTGCGCCCGCGCCGACAACTCCTCGGGAAACGAGGTGAGCACACGGTCGGCGAAATCGAGGATGATGATGCGGGTAGTCCTCGTGTCGATGGAGCGAAAGTCCTTGCGAACGTTGTCCGAGATCTCTGCGAGCGCGCCAGCCATCTCGACACCCGTGGGGCCTGCCCCGACGATCGCGAACGTCAATGCCGCGCGTTTCGCGGCCTTGTCCTGCTCGAACTCCGCCTGCTCAAAGGCCAGGAGGAACCGCGCCCTGATGTCCGTCGCCTCGTCGATCGTCTTGAGGCCCGGGGCGTACTGCTTCCAGGCGTCGTTGCCGAAGTAGTTGGTCTCGTAACCCGCAGCGACGACCAGATAGTCGTACGCGTACGGCTCTGCGCCGAGCGTCACCGTCTGGGCGTCCAGATCGACGTCATCCACTTCATTCATGAGCACGCGGCAGTTCTTCTGACCGCTCACGACACCTCGGATCGGCGCGGCGATCGTCCCGGGGTGCAGGGCTGCGGTCGCGACCTGATACAGAAGCGGCTGAAAAAGGTGGTGATTGTGCCGGTCGATGATGACGACGTTGGCCTCGGCGCGGCGCAAGGCTCGAGCAGCGGCGATCCCGGCAAAGCCGCCCCCAACGATGACGACGCGCGGTTTCGTGAGGTCCATAGGAACCTTGTAGCGCCGCCTGCACGCAACGGGAAGCGGGGTATGCTTGGCTCATGATCTGCGTGACCAACCGAATCCCCGTGGCCGAAGGCTTTGAAATCGACTTTGAGGACCGCTTTCGCAAGCGCGTTCATCTCGTGGACCAGGCGAAAGGCTTCGTTCGCAACGAAGTGCACCGCCCTCGGCCGATGACGCTCGACCATCAGACGGGCGAATGGACCCCTGGTCCCGCAGGTAGCGGTTACTATGAGGTAAAGACGTGGTGGCGATCGTTCGACGATTTCGTCGCATGGACGACGAGCCCGGAGTTCGCCGAGGCGCACCGGAGCCGACCGCCAAAGGAGATGTTCCGCGGGCCGAACGAGCTGACGATCCACGAGGTGTTTCTCAGCACCGACGAAGTCACCAGCGCCGCGGATTGAGGGGCTTGCTTCATGACCGAGAAGCCTCCTGATCCGGTGAGCGCGAGGCTCTGGGTGGCGCTTGTGGTGGCGCTCGGGCTGCTGGGGGCGATCGGTGCCGCGATCGCGCTGCTTGGGAGATGACTACCTTGTGCGCGATTGGAGTCGGGAGGTTTTTGTTACATCCGACCCGCCCACCCCCACCCCGTAATCCTAGTATCACTCTCACGCGAGTGAGCAGCGTGCCTCCGCGCCTACTCTTGTGTTTCGACTGCCGGGGGCGCACAATCGCTCGACTGGTATGAGTGAAATTGATGCAGACAATCTGGGTTTTGTGGAGTGTTGGAATGAGATTCTGACGCCGAAGTGGATTCGCTTTCGCCATCTCCTTTCGGGCAATGGGAAGATACACAGCGACATCAGCTATGCGGATTTTGGTATTCGAGAGGGCGACAAGGTCCTCGACATCGGCTGTGGGTTCGGCGAAACCGCACTCGAAATCGCCCAGCTGGTGGGACCGACGGGCGAAGTGCTTGGACTCGATTGTACGGACGCCTTTCTCGACATCGCCAACCAAGAGCGCGACGAGGCGCGTGCGACCAACGTGCGTTACGAAGTCGGGGACGCGCAGGTCTGCGACCTGCCGGAGAGCTATTTCGACGTCGTCTACTCGCGCTTCGGCGTGATGTTCTTTCAAAGCGCCGTGCGCGCTCTGCGCAACGCCAATCGAGCGCTCAAGCCCGGCGGCAAGGTGTGCCTCATCGTCTGGCGCTCGCTTGCAGAGAACCCCTGTTGGGGCGCGGCCAAGGAGATCGCGCTTCGGCACCTGCCTCCGCCCGGCGACAGCGCATCGACCTGCGGGCCAGGCCCGTTCTCGATGGCGAGCGAAGAGACCGACCGCGCGATGCTCGAGGCGGCAGGCTTCCCCGAGGTCGAAGTGTTCAAACGCATCGATGCGGATGTGTGTGTCGGCCGCGACATCGAGGAGGCGATCGACTACCAGCTTCTGGTCGGCCCCTCGGGTGAGATCATCCGCGAGGCAGGCGAGCTCGGGCAACAGAAACTTCCTGACATTCGGCGAGACTTGCACGAGCTCATGGCGCCATACCTCCGCGACGACGGGGTGTGGATGCCGTCGAGTACCTGGGCGATCATGGCGCGGAAGCTGTAGTTACACCGCCCGCTCGCGAGCACGTGCGTACCGACCGATTCTAGGCTTGGGTTGCCGGCGTTGCTGCGTTCGTTCGATTGGCACGCTTGCTTCATGGGTTTCAATTGTGCTTGACCCAAGTAGAACTTGTTCTAAACTATTCTTAGTTTACATAGAGTAAACTTATATCCGACCCGACGGATATCTTTGGAGGATCCCGTGGAAAACCGATGCCCAGTGAAGTTTCAGAACGTCGATTTCTGTGCGCCGTCGACGCACGACAATCCGTACGAGATGTACGACTACTTCCTCGAGCATGAGCCGATCCGCTTCGACGAGACGAACGGTGTTTGGGAGGTCTTTCGCTACGACGACATCGTCGCAATCGAGCGCGACACCGAGACCTTCATCAATGGCGAAGGCGTTCGCCCGAACATCCCACCCGACCCGGGCATGATCTACCAGGACGGCGAGCAACACAGCAAGCAGCGTGCGCTCGTGTCGTCGGGCTTCACGCCGCGCCAGATGCGCAAGATGGAAGATCGCGCGAGAGAGATCGTGCTCGAGCTCGTCGGGACCATGCTGCAAAAGGACGAAGTCGAGATGGTCGAGGACTTGGCCGGCGCGCTTCCCTCCCGGCTGATCGCCGACATGCTTGGCATCCCGGAGGAGAAGAGAGCCGCTGTCATGGGCTGGATCAACGGAATCATGATGGGCGGCTGCGGACCGGAGTACGTCACGGACGAAGTCAACGACGCGTTCGAGAGCTTTTGCATGCACCACGAGGAGATGTACCAAGATCGGATGGCGGCGGGCTGCAAGGGCTCGGACCTGCTCTCGATCTGGATCAATGCGGAGATCAATGGAGAGAAGCTCGACGAATCGCAGCTCTTGTTCGAGCACGTGCTTCTGAACGTGGGCGGCGCGGAAACGACGCGGAGCGCGATCGCGGGCGGGCTTCACCAGCTCTCACTCGATCAAAAGCAATACGACGCGCTGTACGAAGATCCCTCCCTCATCCCGAACGCCGTGGAAGAGATCATCCGCTGGGTGTGCCCCTTCGTAAACATGTACCGGACCGCGACTCGCGACTACGAAATGCACGGGAAGGTGATCAAGGAGGGCCAACAAGTCGGCCTGACCTACCCCGCAGCCAACCGCGATCCGCGGAAGTTCAACAAGCCGCACGAGTTCAACATCTTCCGTGACTTCTCGAAGGAGGCACGACATCTGTCGTTCGGTCTTGGTCCGCACTTCTGCTTGGGTTCGTCGTTGGCACGGCTGGAAGTGCGCCTCTCGCTCGAGGAGATGACCCAGCGGGTCAAATCGATCCGCATTCCGGAGGGCAAAGACGTCGAATACGTGTCGTCCTCGTTTACGCGCGGGCTTTCGAAATTCCCGGCGATCCTCGAACCCCGCTGAGGAGGGTAACGTGGCGCCTGCCGCCGAACAAAAGACGCCGTACGCGCTCCTCGGAGGCGACGACGGCGTTCGGCAACTCGTGGCCGACTTCTACGAGCTCATGGACACGCTCCAAGAGGCCGCGCCGATCCGCGCGATGCACAAGGGCGACCTCTCGGAGATGAGCGACAAGCTCGGCACCTTCCTCATCGGTTGGCTCGGCGGGCCGCAGCGCTACCAGGAGCGTTTCGGACGCGTGATCATCCCACTCGCGCATCGGCCGTTTTCGATTGGGCCGAGCGAGCGCGATCAGTGGCTCTTGTGCATGCAGCGGGCGCTCGAAAAGACTGCGCTCGACGCGTCGATGAAGGCGCGACTGATGGATTCCTTTGGGCGCATGGCCGAGATGTGCCGCAACAAAGACTGACCTGAAAAGGGGTAAGCCATGAAGATCGTATTCGACCCAAGCCGTTGCAAGCTCCACGCGCAGTGCCGCGGCGCAGCACCCGAGCTATTCGACTTCGCACCCGACGGAAGTCTCGTGGTGCTGAACGAGAACCCGCCCGAGGAGCTCCGCGAGGCGGCCCAAGACGCCGTCGACGCCTGCCCAGAGCAAGCGATCTCCATCGAAGACTGATGTGGTACCGTCCGCGCCATGGCGCGGGTGCCGAAGGGGCTCGTCGTGGGAGACGACGGGCGGGCACGGTGTTGGTGGTGTGCGAGCGCGCCGGACTACGCCGTCTATCATGACCAAGAGTGGGGGTGGCCCGTTCACGACGACGTACGCCTCTTCGAAAAGATCTGCCTCGAAGGGTTTCAGTCGGGACTGAGCTGGCTCACGATTCTTCGAAAGCGGGACAACTTCCGGAAGGCGTTTGCCGGGTTTGACTATCACCGGGTGGCTCGCTTCAATCAGCGGAGCGTCCAGCGGCTGCTCGGGGATGCCGGCATCGTCCGGCACCGAGGCAAGATCGAGTCGACGATCAACAACGCAAGGAGAGCCATCCAGCTCGAAGAGGAGTTCGGCTCTCTCTCTGCTTTCTTCTGGGAGCACGTGCCTCCCAAGAGCGAGCGCCCGACAAAGATGACCCATGGGGCGTTGATGAAGCTCTCGAAGACCGCGACCTCGACGGCCCTGAGCAAGGAGCTCAAGCACCGGGGCTGGTCTTTCGTCGGGCCGACGACGGCATATGCCTTCATGCAGGCCACGGGGCTGGTGAACGATCATCTGGAGGGTTGCTCAGTGCGCCATCGCATTTCAAAGAGCGTGCGTGCCTGAGCTCACCAACGTCATTTTCGGAAACGAAATCAAAGCCTGGCTGACCGCCCTCGGGATCGCCGTCGGCCTCTTCATCGTGCTGCGGCTCGTCGAGCAAGTGCTCATCGTCCGCGTGCAGCGCCTGACAAAGCAGACGAGCACGATCATCGACGACGTCGTCGTTGGCGCGCTCCGCAAGACGAAGCTGATCTACCTCTTCGTCGTCGCGGCGTTCTTGGGGTCACTTGCTTTGACCCTGCCGGAAAGCCTCCGCTCGACCGCCTGGCAAGTCCTGATCGTGGCCACACTGCTTCAGGCCGGAATCTGGGTCAGCACCGGCCTGCAGATCTGGCTGAGTAATTACACGGAGAGGGAGGAAGACGGCGCGAATCGAACCACGATGAACGCCCTGAGCTTCATCGTGCGGGTCGCGCTCTGGACGACGGTCATTCTATTGATCCTCGACAACCTCGGCGTTGACGTCACGGCACTGGTGACCGGTCTCGGCATCGGCGGCGTCGCCATCGCCCTCGCCGTGCAAAACGTGCTGAGCGACCTCTTTGCCTCGCTCTCGATCGTCCTGGACAAGCCGTTCGTCAACGGCGACTTCATCGTCGTGGGCGAGCTGGCGGGGTCCGTCGAGCACGTCGGGGTCAAAACGACCCGCATCCGGAGCATCTCGGGGGAGCAGCTCGTGTTCTCCAACAATGACCTGCTTACGAGCCGGATTCGTAACTTCGGACGAATGAACGAGCGTCGGGTGGTGTTCTCTGTGGGGGTGACCTACCAGACCCCCGCCGACAAGCTCGAGAGGATTCCGGGGCTCATCCGCGAGGTTGTCGAGGCGCAGGAGCACGTGCGCTTCGATCGTTCACATTTCGCGAGCTACGGCGATTCTTCATTGAATTTCGAGACCGTGTACTTCGTCGAGTCCGCAGACTACGCGCAGCACATGGACATCCTCCAGGCCGTCAATCTCGCGCTTTTCCGCCGCTTCGAGGAAGAGGGCATCGACTTCGCCTACCCGACCCAAACCATCTTCCTGGAAAGAACCTCCGAAGAAGACTGAAACAATTTCCGGCCCCTGACGTTAACAGACCTGAGCCTTAGATTCGGGGATGAAACAATGAAGAGCTGGCGAACAATTGTCTTAGGGGTTCCGATCATGGTCATTGCAATCGCCGTGGCCATCGTAGCTTCCTCGACGCGCGCCGAGACGCCGCGAGCTGAAGAAAAGCAGGCAAGTACACCGGCGAAAGCTGGCACGCTCGCGAAAGCGACTTTCGCCGGTGGATGTTTTTGGTGCATGGAGCCGCCGTTTGAAAAGCTCCCGGGCGTGAAAAGCGTCACATCAGGCTACACTGGCGGAAAGGCCAAAGGGCCTTCCTACGAGGAGGTCAGCTCGGGTCGAACGGCACACGTGGAAGCCGTGCAAGTCGAGTTCGACCCGGAGCGCATCTCGTACGAGTACCTGCTGAAGGTGTTTTGGCGACAGATCGACCCGACCGATGACGGAGGTCAGTTCGCGGACCGGGGCAAGCAGTACCGGACCGCGATCTTCGTGCAAGATCGCGCCCAGCGAAGCCTCGCCGAGGCCTCGAAGCGCGAGCTCGACAAGAGCGGCATCTTCAAAGCGCCGATCGTCACCGAAATCCGATGGGCCCAGCCGTTTTACGCGGCCGAGGGGTACCATCAGGACTACTACAAGAAGAACCCCGGCAACTACAAACGCTACCGCGTGGGTTCTGGACGCCAGAGTTTTCTCGATTCGGTTTGGAAAGACCGACCTCTGCCCCCACCCAAGCAGCCCAAAGGAACCATCTCGATGTCCGACAAGAACAAGCGCTACGACAAGCCTCCCGAGTCAGAGCTCAAGAAGGAGCTGACGCCGCTTCAGTATGCCGTGACGCAGGAAGAGGGTACGGAGCCGCCGTTTCGCAATGAGTTCTGGGACAACAAGGAAGACGGCATCTACGTGGACGTGGTCAGCGGGGAGCCACTCTTCAGCTCGACCCACAAGTTCGACAGCGGCACGGGGTGGCCGAGCTTCGTCCAGCCCATCGACGCGGCGCACGTCACCGAGCACAAGGACAGCAAGTTGATGATGACGCGCACCGAAGTGCGGAGTAAGCAAGGCGACAGTCACTTGGGCCACGTCTTTCCCGACGGCCCGGCACCGACCGGCCAGCGCTATTGCATCAACAGCGCCTCGCTTCGATTTATCCCGAAAGAGAAGCTCGCGGAAGAAGGCTACGGGGAATACCTCGCGCTGTTCGAGTAGCAGCATGGGGTTTCGAGATTGCGTCCGGCCCTGGGTTCAAGACTTCGCCATGGGCATGATGGACGACCTGCGACCAGAAACCATCGCGAGGGCACACGGCGAAGTGCTGGAGATCGGGTTCGGCACCGGCCGCAACTTGCGACACTATCCTGCGGAAGTGACCTCGGTGTCGGGAGTGGATCCCATGGTCACCGCAGGTGTCGGTCCTGTGGAGCGGCGCATCGAGCGTGCGCCTTTCCCGGTCGAACGCGCCACACTCAGCGCGGATCGTCGACTACCGTTCGATGCCGGACAGTTCGATTGCGTCGTCACGACTTGGACCTTGTGCTCGATCCCGGACGCGCGCGCAGCGCTCTCGGAGATGCGCAGAGTACTCAAGCCGGGAGGCAGCTACCTGTTCATCGAGCACGGGCGAGGTCGCGCGCGGAGCACGGTCCGCTGGCAGGATCGACTGAACCCCATGTGGAGCCGGCTCACCGAGGGCTGCAACATCAATCGACCGATCGATGAGCTGGTCGAGGGAGCCGGGTTCGACCTCACATCGCTCCACGAGTTCAAAGGCAAGGGGCCCCGCTTGGTCTCGCACCTCTATCGCGGCGTCGCGACGCGCGTCTGACGGGGTGCTAACTTCGGGACCGATGTCTCTCGCTCGAAAAGCCCTCTCGCTTACATGGGAGGCGCCACAGAACGGGCTTGGCCTGGCGATCTTGGCGGCGGAGGCGGCCCGAAAGCGCATCGTCAGGATCGAAGTGGAGGATGGCCGCCTCGTCGTCGAATCGAAGGGCACGGGCATCTCGCTCGGACACATCGTGTTTTGGAGCCGCGAGAGCAGCCGCTGGCACGACCTCGATCGCCGCAATCGTGCACACGAGCTCGGGCATACCAAACAATCGCGGATGTTGGGCTGGCTCTACCTTCCGGTCGTCGGCTTGCCCTCCATCTCGAGAGCAGCGTACGCTTTGGTCTATCGGGAAGTGACCGGGCGGCAGTGGACCGGATACTACAGTGGCTTTCCCGAGAACTGGGCAGATCGCCTGGGCGGCGTAGAGCGGCAAAAAGGACATCTCTAGTGGAGCTTCAAACCGTCGGAACCAAGTACACGGGGTTCCTCTATCGCAAGCAACCGCGGAACGTTTACTGGGAGACGACCATCTCCTGCGATCTCGCGTGCCAGCATTGCCGTGCGAGCGCCATTGCTCACCGAGACCCAGCCGAGCTCACCACCGAGCAGGGCAAGGCGCTGATGCGAAGCGTGCAGGAGCTCGGGAGCATGCTCGTGCTCACCGGCGGTGACCCGCTCAAGCGGCCCGACATTGCTGAGCTGATCGAATACGGGCGTTCGCTCCCGATTCACGTCTCGATTACCCCAAGCACGACCCCTCTCCTCCAGCGCGAGACCGTCAACCGGTTCCACGAGCTCGGCGTCAGCGCGATGGGCGTCAGCTTGGACGGGCCGACCGCCGAGATCCACGACGCCTTCCGCAACGTGCCGGGCACGTTCGATTACTCGCAGCGGGCGCTTCAGTGGGCACGTGAGTACCACATCCCGGTGCAGGTCAATACGACCATCACGGCGCAGACTCTTCCGCACGTAAAGGCGATGTACGAGCTCCTTCGGGAGAAGCACGCGCCTCCGGTCCGCCGCTGGAGCCTTTTCCTGCTCGTGCCCGTCGGCCGCGGTAGCGAGCTTCACACGCCCAGCGCGGACGACGTCGAGCGGCTGTTCGAGTGGGTCTATTCGATCTCGGATGACGCGCCGTTTCGAGTCGGCACGACCGAGGCGCCCCACTACCGGCGCTATTGGATCCAACGAAAGCGGGCCGAGGGGATGTCGGTCGAAGACATTCAGGCCCGTGCACGGCAGATGGCCTTTGGGATTCGCGATGGCAACGGCGTGATCTTCATCTCTCACCGCGGTGAGGTGTATCCAGCGGGCTTCTTGCCCTACCCGCTCCTCGGCAACGTGAAGGAGACGCCCCTTCACGAGATCTACCGCGGCTCCGAAGCGCTTCACGAGATCCAGGACCCTCACAACTACCGAGGACGCTGCGGCCGCTGTGAGTACAAGTTCTCTTGCGGTGGCTCGCGGGCTCGGGCCTACGCGATGACGGGAGACGCGCTCGGCGAGGATCCGCTGTGTGCGTATCAGCCGGGCGCAGCAAGCGCCTGAGTGACGCTCGCCTAGCCCTTTTTGGGCAGCCCGAGGGCGCGATCGCCGATCAGGTTCATTAAGAGGTTATTGAAGACGTAGACGGTGCCTTCGCGGAGCTTGCGCTCGACGTGGTACTCCGAGGCAAGGCCCCAGCCGCCAAACGTGGTAAGCGCGGCGCGGGTGGTTTCCCATGCGGCCTCGGACGCCAGCACCTTGGCCATCGCGGAACGGGGCACGGCGTCTTCGCCGGCATCGACACGCCGCAGGACGTCCCAACGCATCAAGTCCGCCGCCTCGACCTTCATGTAGGCCTGGACGAGAGGGTATTGGATGCCCTGATTGACGCCGATGAGCTCGTCGAACGTCTTCCGGGTCTTGGCGTAGTCGATGCTTCGGTCGAGCAGGAACCGTGCGTTGCCAATCGCCTCGGCCGCCGCGAGCACGCGGCGAATCACGAAGCCCTTCATCAAGCAGGGAAGCCCATCGCCCACGGGCCCGATGCGCGCACTGTCCGGCACGCGGAGGTCATCGATGAAGAGGCTCGAGGTCATCCGGTGGGCGACCATGTCGATCGGGTGCATCTCGACTTTGTCGCCGGCGTCGTCGAGATCGAGGAGGAAGAGCGTCGTGCCTTCGTCGGCGCGCGCCAACAGGATCATCAGTCGGGTGTGAGCGGCAAAGGAGATCAGCACCTTGCTCGCGTTGAGCACCCAGTGGTCACCGTCGCGGCGGGCCGTGCTCACGAGCTCGCTCATGTTGGCGCCACTGTCCGGCTCGGTCGCGGCCACCGTCAGGAACCGAACGTCGCCGCTCGCGACGCCGGGAAGATACTTTTGCTTCTGTTCTTCTGTCCCGTAGAGGACGAGCGTTCGACAGATCGCCATCTGGGCGTTCACCGAGGACGCGTCGCCGCCGGCGCGATTGATTTCTTCGACCAGCACGGACGCGACACGCGGGCCGGCGTCCACACCGTCGTATTCCTCGGGAATGAACGTGCCGAAGTAACCGGCCTCGCCGATCGTATCGAAGAACTCGGTGGGGAAGGTCTTGGCTGCGTCTTGCTCGCGCCAGTAGTCGGGCCCAAACCGCTGCATCGCGGTCGCCACGGCTTTTCGTACTTCGTCCAAGGCGGAATCGACTGCTCGTTCGGTGGCCATCGGGCCTCAGCTTGGCATCGACCCGCCTAGGCCGCCAACAGGTCGCGCAGGGCGTCGTAGACCTCGGGGTGGTTGGCGATGTGGATGTGATTCATGCCGGGGAACACGGTACCACCCGAGAAATGGATCTTGCGGTCCGGCTCGGGGTGCTCGCCGAGCGCGCTCGGGAGCCGAACCATCAGGTCGCCGAGGAGCTGACCGAGCGGATGCTCCGGGTCGCGCGAGATCGTCGCGGCCAAGAAATAGTACCCGACGCCTTCGACCAGCGGGATGTTGCGCCGGGCGTCCGCAAAGACTTCGTCCGGGTCTTTGCCAGCCCACTCCTCTTCGACGGTGTAGCCGTAGCGGAGGTCTTTGACGCCGGCGCTTCGTGCGTCGAGGAGCGCGGCCGGGACCTGGGCGCCCGCTGCTTCCACTCGCTTCAAAACGCTGGTGAACACGTTGACCGCTTTCTCGAGCGGCGCCCCGAGGTGAGGAGAGCCGATGCAGGCGACGTGGCGCAGGTGCTTCGCCCAAGGCTCGCCGTGCTCGCGGCCGTAGTGCGCCGCGCTCCGCGCGACCAGGCCCCCCATGCTGTGGCCGACGAGCGCGATCTCATCGACTGGCACCGGGTACGTCTCGAGCACCTCGCTCAGCATCTTCGCGAGGCGCTTGCCGTTTTCCGAGATGTGCAAGCCCGTGTTGTAGCGGAGGTAGATCGGGGTGTAGCCGAGGTCGTCGCGAAGGCGGGTGCCGAACGTAACGTCGGGGTCGCCGTAGTGCGCCTCCGACGAGAGGCTCCAAAGCCACTCCGTGCCGGCGAGGCTGTGAACGAACACGCAAAGTTTCGGGGTCGGGTTTGGAAACGCTTCGGCGAAGGCTTCGCGGGTGGCCGGAAGGTGCCGCCCGTGGTGGCGGAGCGTCATGCCGAGGTCGAGGCGGCTGTTCTTTCGAGCGAGGTGGTCGCCCCAAAATCCGTTGATCGAGGCCTGCGCATAGTCGACATACCAGCTCACGGTGCCGGCGGCCGAGGATTGAATCGGGGTGGCGAGCTCGGCGCTGCCCGGCTCCATGCTCTGCTCCATGCCCGCTTCGGCTACGTCGGCTGCGGCGTTGACGGCCAGGCGGCTCGCCCCGTTGAGGAAGCGAATCGACTCGAAAGTGACCGACGAGATGGCCTTGTGAACGCCCGTCACGATCTCCGCGGTGCTCTTGGCCGGCTCGATGGGGGCGAATCGGCGCGCAGATCGGTCCACCACGGCGTCGTGGGTCCGCTCGACGAGATTGGTCGTCTCCTCGACGACGTCGAAGACCAAATCGATGAACCCCCGGACACGCTTCATGGACGGAGTATGGGCCGCTTGATGGGGGCGGCGCAAAGTGCTCCACTACGCCCAATGACCAACCGATTGCTTCACGTTTCATGCCTCGTTCTCGTTCTCGCGCTGCTCGCGGGGTGCAAAAGCAAGGGCCCGGTGCCCGGCGAGGGCTCCCCGTCTGGGGGCGTGGCACCCCAAGTCGGAGCCGCCGAAACAACAGGCGCACATCCCGGCGCGGCCAACCCTCACGCAGGCGGAGACCCTCACGCCGGGATGGCCATGAACACGCACGGCGCTGGAAGCGTCGCGCCGGAGGTCGACAGCAAGGGCATGCTCGACGTCGGCTCCGTTGCTTTCAAAGTCCCGGATGCCTGGCAGGTCCAGCCTCCGAAATCCTCGATGCGACGCGCACAGCTCGCGGCCAACGGAAAGCAAGGCCCGGCTGAGCTCATCGTGTTCTACTTCGGCCCCCAGGGTGCCGGAAGCGCGCAGGACAACATCGACCGTTGGGTGGGTCAGTTCAAGAACGCGGACGGCTCCCCAGTGACGGAGCCAAGCATCACCAAGGGCGAGGCCAACGGCCTGCAGGTCACGCGTGTGGAGGCGGCCGGCCAGTACTCGAACACGATGGCCCAACCGGGGCAGGCGGCACCCGCCGTTTCGAATCAGCGGCTGATCGCGGCGATCGTCGAGAGCAAGGGTGGTCCCTACTACTTCAAGTTCGTTGGACCAGAGGCAACGGTCACGGAGCAGCGCCAAGCGATCGATGCACTGCTCGCCTCGATCGTCGCAAGCGAGTAACAACTGCGGTACCATCACGTTGGTGATGGTCGAAGCGCAAGACGAACGCAGCATGGTCCGACCGACGGACCTTCGACGGCGGTCGCGATTCGTTCAACTGCTCGCGTTCTCGCACTCTGCGACGACGTCTTCGACGAAACGTCGACTGCTGACGATCACGACGTACTTCTCGATGTGGGTCTTGCTCACCCTGCTGCTTCCGCTGTGGGCTCCGCTCGCCCTCGTGGTGGGGCTCTTCCGCCGGCGCCACTTCGTGATCCTCCGGCTGCTGATGTTCTTCTGGACGTTCCTCGCGATCGAAATGATCGGGCTCACCCTGGCGGGCTGCATCTACTTGATCACGCCGGGCAACGACGAGCGGCGGCAGAGCCTCTTCTTCGACCTCGAGTGCTGGTGGGGAACCTCGCTCTTCACTTGGCTCTGTCGCTATCTGTCGCTCACGACCTCCGTGGAGGGCGAGGAGAACATCCTGCCGGGCCACGTGCTGGTTTTCATTCGCCACGCCAGCATCATCGACACGGCGCTGCCGGTCACCTTCATCTCGAACGCAACTGGGCTTCGACTCCGCTACGTGTTCAAGCGTGAGCTGCTCGTCGACCCGTGCATCGACGTCGCCGGCCATGCCTCGCCGAACTACTTCATCGACCGCGGCGGAAGCCCGGCCGAGGAGCTGGCTGGCATACGTAGCCTGGCGATCAATCTCGGCGACCAAGGAGTGCTCCTCTACCCGGAAGGCACCCGCTTCACCGAACGCAAGAAGAAGATCGCGCTGAAGCGACTGCAGAGGACGCATCCGGACCTCGTTCCGCTGGCCGAGTCGTTCCGACACTGCCTCCCGCCGAAGCCCGGTGGTGCCCTCACGTTGATGGAGGCTGTGCCGGACGCCGACGTATTGGTCGTCGCTCACCGGGGTCTCGAAGGGCTCGCCGAGGTGACAGACCTACTGAGCGGGTCGGTCGTCGGCAAAGAAGTGCATGTGAGCATTTGGCGCTTCCCGGCCGCCGAAATTCCCGCAGGCGACGAGCGACGGCGCTGGCTGTTCGATCTTTGGAAGCGCGTCGACGACTTCGTGGGCGCCTAGCCCTCGGAGGCCAGCGAGCGAAGCCGCTCGATGCGTTCCGTGGGGCCCTCGACGATCAGCTCGCCACCGCGG
>JBATLA010000239.1:0-2980 GCA_049669945.1 Polyangiales bacterium
CTTCAAGCGACTCGGAGTGGACGACCCGGTGGACCTGCCAGTGATCACCGGCATCGCCTCGGAGCAATTCTACGATGACCTCGACTACCGAACCGAGGTTCTCTTAGGATCGATGGCGCTCCTCCAAGACTACGAGGGAGCTGGGCTTGCTGATCGCGAGCCCGTATCGGAAATTCATTTTGACGGCGCAAACGGGATCGAGCTCTACATTGGCGACGACGGCATGAACGTGCGGCTCGGCGCCGCGCAACATCGTCAGAAGCTCCGCCGCCTTCGCAGAGTGCTCGAACGCCTTGAGCGAGAGAAAACGCGACCTTCCTACGTATACCTCGACAACGTTCGAAGTCCTGAGCGCGTCACCGTCCGCCTGCCGTAACCAAGAAGGGGTCAGACTCCTTTTGCCAGGGGTTAATTTTCGCGGCGGAAAAAGTGCGTTTCACCCCTTTTTTTTCTGCATAAAAGTTGTCCCGCCAAAACCCGGTTCTGTATGGGTCAGAGAGAGGCGAGGGATGGCGGAAAACGAGATCATTGCAGGGTTGGATCTGGGGACGACGAAGGTCTGTGCCATCGTGGCGGAGCAGTCCGAAGAAGGCCTAGACATCATCGGGATAGGCTCCGTTCCTTCAAAGGGTTTGAAGAAGGGAGTCGTCGTCAACATCGAATCGACCGTGCAGGCGATTCGGGCGGCGGTCGAGCAGGCCGAGACGATGGCCGGTGTCGAGATCAACGCCGTCTACGCGGGCATCGCAGGGAGTCACGTCCGCGGCATGAACCAGGATGGCGTCGCGGCAATCGCGAACCGCGAGGTCGCCGCGGAAGACGTCACCCGTGTTCTCGAGCAAGCCAAGGCCGTGCCGCTCCCGGGCGATAGACAAGTGCTCCACGTGCTTCCGCAGGAGTACATCGTCGACGAGCAAGATGGCATCAAGGAGCCGATCGGCATGGCAGGCGTTCGTCTCGAGGCCCGCGTGCACATGGTGACTGCGGCTTCGACCTGCGTAGCGAACGTGACGAAATGCGCCGAGCGCTGTGGTCTGTTCGTCGAGGAGGTCGTGCTGCAACCGCTCGCGAGCGCACATGCGGTGCTCAGTGGTGACGAACGCGAGATCGGTGGCGTGCTGATCGACATTGGCGGCGGCACCTCGGACATCATCATCTACGTGGACGGCGCGGTCGTGCATACGAGCTCGATTCCAATCGGCGGAATCAATCTCACCAGCGACATCGCCACGGGACTTCGGACACCGATGGCGGAAGCCGAGCGCATCAAGATCAAATATGGGTGCGCCGCCTCTCGCATGGTCGACGACGAAGAGACCATCGAGGTGCCTTCGGTCGGGGGTAGGCCACCTCGCTCGCTTCCACGGCGCGTGCTCTGCGACATCATCGAGCCCCGCGTGGAAGAGATATTCGCCGCATGCCGTCACGTGATCGCCGAGACCGGCTACACCGACATGCTGGCCTCCGGCGCCATCGTCACGGGCGGAACGACGCTCCTCGATGGGCTGCCAGAGCTTGCCGAAGAGGTGCTCGGTCTGCCGGTGCGCCGGGGCGCGCCCACGGGCATCGGGGGATTGATCGACGTCGTAAAGAGCCCGGCGTACGCGACGGGTGTTGGTTTGGTGAAACATGGGGCGGAGCAAGTCACGGGGACGTCCGCGCCCGAACGCACAGTGGAAGTGGCCACGAGCCGCGGCTTCGGTCGCAGACTCGGCGCGTGGTTCAAAGAGGTTTTCTAGGAGGAATCGATGGGTATCTCGATCGAGTTCGCAGACGACGCAGAGCTTCAAGCACGTATCAAGGTCGTCGGCGTAGGTGGCAGCGGCGGAAACGCCCTCAACACGATGATTCAAAACGGACTCGAGGGCGTCGAGTTCATTGCCGCCAATACCGACGCGCAAGCGCTGGACCGCAGTCTTGCGCAAGTCAAGATCCAACTCGGTCCGCAGCTCACGCGCGGGCTCGGCGCGGGTGGCAACCCAGACGTCGGCCGAAAGGCGGCGCTCGAAGACGTGCAGCGTCTCAGTGAAGCGCTCGAAGGTGCCGATATGGTGTTCATCACCGCGGGAATGGGCGGAGGCACCGGTACGGGAGCTGCTCCCATCATCTCGCAGGTCGCGCACGATCAAGGGGCGCTCACCGTCGGCGTCGTTACCAAGCCGTTCCTCTTCGAAGGGCGCAAGCGTTCGAAGAATGCCGAGCGCGGCGTGCAGGAATTGATCGATTGCATCGACAGCATCATCACGATTCCGAACCAACGACTGATGGCGTTGGGCGACGACGACATCACGATGCTCGACGCCTTCGCGAGGGCGGACGACGTCCTGCTCCAAGCGGTACAGGGCATCAGCGACCTCATCATCAACGCCGGCATGATCAACGTCGACTTCGCTGACGTGAAGACGATCATGGCGAGCAACGGTCGTGCCCTCATGGGCACGGGCATCGCCAAGGGAGACCGACGAGCGCTCGAGGCGGCCGAGATGGCCGTGAACTCGCCGCTCCTCGATGAGGTGTCGGTCCAGGGCGCCACCGGCATCCTGATCAACTTCACCGCAGGGCCGGATATCAGGCTCCGCGAGATCAACGAAGCGGCTGGTCTGGTCCAGCAAGCGGCGCACGAAGAAGCAGAGATCATCTTCGGCGTCGTCACCGATCCCAACCTGTCGGACACGGTGAAGGTCACGGTCATCGCGACCGGTTTCGAGAAGCCGGGGCACACGCCGATTCCACTCGGTCTCCATCACCAAATGTCGAGCCATCAGGGCGGCAATGGGGCTTCCGCCAATAGGGTTATTCGGAGCAACCCTAACCGTGCCGAGGATATGTCTTCGACGCTCGAGGGGGTGCCGGCGAGCGTCCCGCAACACGCCGGGTCGAGGGCCTTCGGGGCAAGCGCATTGCACGACGAGGCGGTGCTCGACATCCCCGCCTATCTCCGCCGCGGAGCCCGTGGCGCGGAGTAGAGCTAGAGTTATTC
>JBATLA010000240.1:0-15992 GCA_049669945.1 Polyangiales bacterium
GTGATGTAGGGGATGTCGATCTTGATAGTGCGGTCGCGAAGCGCCTCCATGAATTCGTTGTTGATGAGCTTCTTGTATTCGGCCTCGTTCGTGTGACCGATGATCACCTCGTCGATGTCCGTCTGAGCGAACTTCTTCGGCTTGATCTTGTGCTCCTGCGTTGCGCCGAGTAGGTCGTAGAGGAACGCCACGTCCAGCTTCAGAACTTCGACGAATTCGACCACCCCCCGGTTCGCGATGTTGAACTCGCCATCGAAGTTGAAGGCGCGCGGATCCGAGTCCGAGCCGTATTCGGCGATCTTCCGGTAGTTGATGTCACCGGTGAGCTCGGTGGAGTCTTGGTTCTTCTCGTCCTTCGGTTGAAAAGTGCCGATTCCAACGCGGTCTTGCTCGCTGAGGATGAGTCGCTTCACTTTGATGTGGTTGCTCATCACCTTCGACCAGTCGCCGTCGTACCGTTCGAGCAAGCTGCGGAAGATGAAACGGCACGCGGGATTCAGCTCGCCACGCACCTGCACGCGCGCCCGGTCGTTGCCCAGCCGCAGCTCCTGAACGGCTTGGTCGCGCCAGTCGGGAGGAATCAAACGGAGCGGCTCATCATGCATGGGGCAGGGGAACACGTCGTCGCCTCCGGCGAGCCCCGTCTCATGCAAGTTGGTCCACTCGTACGTGTAGAGTGCTCCCTCGGGCGTCCGCGAGTAGCGCTCTAGGCCCTTCTTCAGGAGGCGCGCGATCGTGCTCTTCGAAGAGCCGACTGGGCCGTGCAGCAAGATGATTCGCTTTTCGGGACCGTACCCTTGCGCCGCCGCGTGGAGTACGTGCACCAAACGCATCAAGGGAATGTCGAGACCGAAGATCGCGTCTTTGCCGTTCTCAATCGGGTCCTTGAAGAACGGGTAACGAATCAGCTTCTTCTTGTTGTCGATGTACTCTTCTTCGCCGTACGACACGACCATGTCGTAGAGGCGCTGAAACGCGTTGCGCGTGACCTGCGGTCGGTCGCGCACGATCTGAAGGTAGTCTTCGAAGGAGCCTTCCCAGTGTAGGTCTTGGTACCGCTCGTAGTCCTGCAGCGCGGCGATCTGTTTGACCATTTCCCCCATGGCGAATTCCTCCTAGGTGACGAGACTATCACTAAGGGAGATCGGTGTTAACTATCGAAACCAAGCGACGATGGATGTGGCGACCACACATGCGAACACAAACCATCGCAAGCCGGCCGCCGGCACCCTCAGCATGAGTTTCACACCGAGCCGCGCGCCGATGATGGAAGCGATGGCCAGTACGATCGCTGGCGTCCAAGACACCAACCCTGCCCATATGAAGATCCCTAGCGCCACCGTGCCAAAGGCAAGTGTCACGACCAACTTCAGTGCGTTGGCGCGCACCAAGTTGTGACGCAGCGTTCCAACGAGCACGCCGAGCAGCAGGAACCCCACCCCCGCCTGGATGAAACCACCATAAACTCCAGCAAAAAACAGGCCAACGAACGAGCGCGGCGCTTCGCTCGGCGTCAACGAGGGACCGGCTTCGGCGATGAGAGTTTGCTTACGAAACACGATCAACGCGGCCATGGCGATCATCGTCACGAGCATGATCGGTTTGAGAAGGTCGCGTGGGATCCAGGTCGCAAGCAGCGCGCCCGCGACAGCTCCCAGCACGGTAGGGATCAGAATTGGAACAATCGATGTCGTTTCGAGCTTGCCCGCGCGATTCAGTGCGCTGGTTCCCGCTATGCTTTGCGTGACGACGCCGAGGCGATACGTGCCGTTCGCAACGTCGGCGGGAAGCCCGAGCGCCATCAAGGCTGGCAACACGATCATGCCACCGCCACCTGCCATCACGTTGACGACCGTCGCGAGCACCCCGGCGCCAGCGAGGATTGCGAGACCCTGGTAACTCAGCTCCTCGAACATGAACGTATCCGCCGGCGCGCACTATAGCCGGTTTTCGTTTCTGCGTACCTTGCACACCAAAGCGTGCTAGCGTCCGACAACGTGAAGAAGACCTACGTCTTGGACACCAATGTGGTCCTTCACGACCCGTTAGCGGTCTACAAATTCGAGGACAACACGGTCGTTCTACCCATCTTCGTCATCGAAGAGGTCGATCAGTTCAAGAAAGAGCTCAGCGAGCTTGGACAAAACGCGCGACATCTTTCGCGCATCCTCGACGACCTGCGGAGCCAGAACGGCCACACGCTCGATCAAGGCGTTCCGCTCGAGAGTACCGGTGGTGAGCTACGGGTCGCCGTCCCACCGGAGATGCCCATGCGTTCGCGCAGCCACGGCGAGATGGATCGCTTCATCTTACAGATGGCGCTCGACCTTAGGGACGAGGAGCCGGAGCGACCGCTGGTGTTCGTCACGATGGACACCAACCTTCGTATCCGTGCCGATGCGCTCGGGCTCCGCGCCGAAACGTACGAAGGCGGCCGTGTTTCGATCGACGAGCTCTATTCGGGCGTCGTTACGGCCGATGTATCCCGAGACGTGGTGGATCAGCTTGCAAAGCGTGAGCTCGTCGACGCCGGGAGCATCGATGCGGAGCTCTACCCACACGCTGGTGTCGTCCTTCGGGAGCGCGGGCAGCCGCGACACACCGCGCTCGGGCGTTTCGATCCGAAGAGCGGGACCATCGTTCCGCTTCGCGTGGGGCGAGAAGGCGTGTGGCGGGTCCGCCCGCGCAACCTCGAGCAGTATTTCGCTCTCGACATGCTGTTGTCGCCCGATGTTCATTTGTTGACGTTGGTCGGCAAGGCAGGCACAGGCAAAACGCTCCTGGCGGTCGCGGCGGGGCTTCAATCCGTCGTTCAAGACGGCGCATACAGTCGAATGCTGGTTTCCAGGCCGATTTTCCCCATGGGCCGTGACGTCGGCTATCTACCAGGTACAGTGGAGGAGAAGCTCAACCCCTGGATGCAACCAATATTCGACAACCTGGAGTACATCTTCAGCAACGGCCGCGGCCGTATCTCCGAGCACCGCAACTACGAGGAGCTCGTTGCCTCGGGCGTCATCCAGATCGAGCCGCTCACGTACATTCGGGGGCGCTCTCTCCCGAATCAGTTCCTCGTGGTCGACGAAGCGCAAAACCTCACACCGCACCAGGTCAAGACGGTTATCACCCGGTGCGGCGCAGACACCAAGATTGTCCTCACCGGCGACCCCTACCAGATTGACAACCCCTATGTGGATGCTGCCAGCAACGGCTTGACCGTCGTAGCGCAGCGTTTTCAAAATGAAAGCATTGGCGCCCATGTCACACTCTCGAAGGGTGAGCGAAGTGAGCTCGCAGAGCGTGCCACGCAGCTTCTCTGATCGTGGGGGCAGTCGGCTCCGTGCCGAGCTCGACGTGCAGTTGCGTCGTCTCCACGACACCGCGCGCCTGCTCGTCGGCTCGACGACGCACAGCGATCCCAAAGAGCGACAACGTTTGATCGAGAGCGTGGCACGCGGAGAGCACGCGAAGCCTCAGTGGACGTGGCGTCCGGTCGAGGTCGACCGCGCTGTGTGGCGACACCTCGCGCGCGCCAGGCAGATCGCGGAGGAAACCGAAGCAGCGGAGCTCTACCTGCCGCGGCTCGAAGAGCTGGAGATCGAGCTCCTACTGCTCGAGTCACTTGGCCGCACCAAGCAGGTGCGGCCGATGGCCGCGCGGCTGTTCGGCACTGGCGGCGAACGGGTGTTCGAAGGCGAAGCACTGACCGGGCTAGATGCTGCGCACGACATCCTTGCCCAACCACCGGGCGAAGAAGAGGCCAAGACGATTCCGGCCGAGTCGACGGAAGGCCTCAATCTTCGCGATCTCATGCTCGCGTACGCGAAGCATGTTGGCTTGCATATCGCCGTTCGGGTCGACTCCCATCTGATCGCGAACGCTGCGGTTGGAGAGCGAACGGTGTTCATCGCCGATCGGCTCTTCGGGGCTTATGAGGCCCAGCGCTTGTCGACGCACGAGGTGTACGGCCACTTGGTTTCGGCGTTCAACGGGCGAACCCAGTTGTGGGCGCTCTTTGGTATCGGCACCGCCGGCTCCTATGGCGACCAAGAGGGGGTCGCGATCGTGCTGGAGGAGCTCGCGGGCCTTTTGAGCGCGAACCGCCGCCGTACCATGGCGGGTCGATTGCTGGCCACGTATGCGATGCACGCCGGGGTTTCATTCGGCGACGCTGCCCGCACGCTCGTCACCGAGCATGACTTCACCCCTGCGCAGTCGGTCACGCTTTGCGAGCGTGCGTTTCGAGCAGGCGGCGTTGCTCGCGACGCCGTGTACCTGAGGAGCTGGCTTCGGGTCCGCCGCGCCGTCAGTCGAGGCGAGGCGAGCCTCGCAGAGCTTCAACTCGGCAAGGTATCATTGGCATCGCTTCCCGAAGTCCGGCGGCTGATGGCCGAAGGGCGTGTTAGCCAACCGACTTACTTGTCGAACTTGGCCAGAAGCCGCGGCTGGACCGACGATGGTACGAGCTCGGCTACGTCGCCGCCGAGCCTCGCCACCTCTTTCACCAGGTTGGACGCGACGTAGAAGTACGCGTCGTCAGCCATGATGAATACCGTTTCGATCTCCGGCGTGAGGTGGCGATTCATGTTGGCCATCTGGAGCTCGTACTCGAAATCGGCGACCGCACGCAGACCTCGGAGGATCACGCCAGCACCACGGCTGCGTGCGTAGTGCACCAAGAGACCGTCGAAGCTGTCGATCTCGATTCGGCCTGGCTCCACGCCCATCTCTTCGGCGGCCTCGGAGATCATGTCCATTCGCTCGGCGACAGAGAACAACGGCTGCTTCGAATCGTTGTTCAAAACCGCGACGACGATCTTCTCGAACGCCACGAGACCGCTCTTGATGATGGCTGTGTGGCCCTTGGTGATCGGATCGAACGATCCCGGATAGACGGCGGTGCCTCTCACTGACTCCCTTTCCCGGGTTCGTAGACGCCGAGGCTGATTCCGGTCTGACCATAGCGGTAGTCCGCTTCGTGCGCGAGCCCATTCGGCCACGCCCAATCGTGCGTTGCGGGACGTTCGACAACGACCCAGGCGGCGCGGGCGAGCCGGCCCTGTGCGACCAGCGCGCTCAGGAGGTCGGGTACGGCGGCGATCTCGGCGTATGGTGCGTCCGCAAAGACGAGGTCGAAACCGCCGTCCACGAAGGGAATCTTTCCGATCACCGTCGCCGGCTCCTTGAGAAGGTCCAAGCGTATCGCGCGGGTCTGCTCGCTCATGCCGAGCTCGGTGGCGCTCTGTGCGAGCGCTCGAACCACCCGCGGATCACTGTCGATCACGACAGCGCGTGCTGCTCCTCTGGACAGCGCTTCGAAGCTCAGCGCTCCCGTTCCGGCAAACAAGTCCAACACCGATGCGCCCTCGAACGCGCCACGGGACTGAAGCGCGGACGCCAGCGCCTCGCGGACGCGATCCGAGGTCGGCCGCGTGCCGCGCCCACTTGGTGCGCCGAATCTTCGCCCAGATAACTTTCCGCCAATCACCCGCATGGCTTCGAATCGGCACGGTAGCGCAAAAACACCAACAGAAAGTGAAGCTTGCAGCCAATCGGGCGTCGGAGTGGGAAATTGTATTACCCACTGCCAGGTGCTACGCCCCGAGAGCCGTTAGGAAAGCTTACCGACATGCGGAAGATCTGCCTGCGCTGCGGTTCGAAGTTCGGGAGCAAAGCTGAATACTGCCCCCACGACGGTAGCCTGTTAGCCACCGACGAGGAAATCGCCGATCCGTTGCTAGGCGCCGTCCTGCTCGAGCAGTTTCGCGTGGAGCAGCAGATCGGTGTCGGGGGCATGGGCACGGTCTATCGCGCGCATCAAACTACCATCGACCGCGACGTTGCGATCAAGGTGCTGAGGCCGGAGCTCGCCCGCGACGAGCAAGCGGTCGCGCGGTTCGAGCGTGAAGCGCGCCTTTGCACTTCGCTCGACCATCCAAACCTGGTGCGGGTGTTCTTGTCCGGACGGCTTCCTGACGGTCGGCTCTACATCGTGATGGAGCTTCTCGAGGGGCGTTCGCTGTCCGACGAGCTGGACGAGCAGGGTCCTCCTTCGCTCGAGCGCGCCGTGATCATGATCATGAAGCTTTGCGCGGGGCTCGGTGCAGTGCACGCGGCCGGGATCGTGCATCGTGACATCAAGCCCGAGAACGTGTACCTCGTGCGACGCGGGCGCGACAACGACTTCGTCAAGCTCGTGGACTTTGGCGTTGCGCGCGTTCTCGCAGGCGACGGTGTCGGGCCGACCACGACCCAAAACGGTCGCGTCTTTGGTACCGCGACCTACATCTCTCCCGAAGCCGCAACGGGCGACGAGACTGATCACCGAAGCGACATCTACTCGCTCGGCGTGCTCAGCTATCAGCTATTGACCGGCGAACTACCCTTCGAAGGCACGACCGCGGGATCCGTCCTGATGCAGCACGTACACAACGAGCCTCCTCCTCTTCACACCAAGGGCCGGGGGACGGAGGTGCCCCATGACGTGGCCCGCGTGGTCATGCGCGCATTGCGGAAGGAACCGGAAGCCCGACAGCAGACGCTGGCCGAGCTTTTGGATTCACTCGCGGAGGCTGCCGGGAACGCCGGCCTACTCGCGGATGCGCGCGGCTTGCTGCTCGGGACTGTTTGGGGGGACGAGCTTGCGGCCCCGGGTTCGTACCTCGCGGCGCTTCTGGGATCGAGCCAGCCTTCGAGCCTTCCGCCCGCGTTTGACGAGACGCAACCCGTCGCGCTCGGACGAGATCCAAAGGATGAGGCGTTGCTTTCGTCGGCGCCCAAGCCGTTCGGCACGACCGCGCACGACCTAGCGCCTGCGCCGAGACGCCAGAAACGCTCGCATCGAGGGTTGTGGGCAGTGCTTGGTTTGTTGGCGGTCGTCTTGATCGGCGTGGTGGCCGGGGCTTGGTTCCGAAGGCAGGCGTCGAAGGCCACCGCAGCGAAGCCAGATCCGATCGCGGCCCCAGCCGCCGTCGAAGAAGAAGAGCCGCCCATTGTGGACGTCGGAACCAACGTGCCGGTGTTGGAGCCAGAGGTGTTGGAGTCCGCGGTGGTGGTGGAAGAGCCTCCGGCCGTCGAAGAAGAGCCGGCGCCTCCGCCGCCCATCCCCAAGGCGAAGAAGAAAAAGAAACGCAAGAAGCCGAAGGAAGCAGTACCCTCTTCAGCGCCAGCGCCAGCGCCAGCGCCAGACGACGGTATCGATTGGAGCGTTCCGGACTTCCCGGATGAACCAACTCCCGCGCTCGAATCAGTCCAACCCGCTGACCCGCCCGCTCCGACAGGGACCCCCGACGCGCCCCCCAGAAACCCCGTGGTCATCGACGAAGTCCCCTAGGGGACATGCTCTACCCCCGCGCCCCAAGTCATTCCGGGCACTTGCAGACCTAAGCGCGAAAATCCAGGTTTCGTCGACGCTGACCCGCGAGCCCGACGGGCGAAGCCCTGCGCGAATCCGCCGCCAAAGCGTTGCGCAGCAATGACGTGGAGAGAGGACTACGGGTGGGGGTGGGTCGGATGTAGCTAGACCGCCGACTCAGTGTTGGCGTAGTTGGGTGACCAGTTCCGTCGGGTCCGTCACCGGCGCCTGACACACGAACTTCTGGCATACGTATGCCGTGCCCTTGCCCTCGACTTTGGGCCGGTCTTCCAGCAGCGGCAGCGCCGTCTCACCTTCCTCTGCGGCAGCGATCACCTGAAACGGGCGGTATTCGCCGCGTACGACCTCGAGCAATGGGGCAAGCTCCTCTTCGTTACCCACGAGCGCGATCTCTCTCGGCTCGCTCTGCATGAACATCGCGGCGTTGAGCCACTGGCCAAAGCCGGTCGGATACTGCTGCATGAATTTGGCCATCGTACCGACGCTGCGCTCCGCCAGTTCCCAGTAGTCGCCGTTGCCGGTCAAGAGACTGAGCTTCAGAAATACTGTGGCCGCGACGGCGTTGCCACTTGGAACCGCGTTGTCCTGCAGGTCCTTCGGGCGATGGATCAGCGCCTCGTGGTCGTCTGAGGTGTCGAAGAAGCCGCCGTTCTTCTCGTCGTGGAAGTGAATCACCATCAGGCCTGCGAGCTCGCGGGCCCAGTCGATCCATCGGGCGTCGAAAGTTGCTTCGTACAGAGCCAATAGCGCTTCGGCCAAGTAGGCGTGGTCTTCGAGATACGCGTTGTACTTCGGCTTCGATCGAGCTTTCCAAGTGCGGAAGAGGCGACCCGAGTCGGCGCGCATCGTTTGATACAGGAATTCAGCGTTTGCGCGAGCGGCCTCGATGTAGTCGCGTCGCCGCATGGCCACGCCAGCCTCGGCAAACGCAGCGAGCATCAGCCCGTTCCACGAGGTCAGCACTTTGTCGTCGAGCCCTGGCCAAACGCGCTTCGAGCGGATCGCGTAGAGCTTCTCTCTCGCTGCTCCGAGGCGGGCCTCGAGGTCGTCGGGATCGGCGCCTGTCTGTTCCGCGAGCGCGCGCGGGTCCAGGTGTAGGTTGAGGATGTTGTGCCCCTCCCAGTTCCCCTCCTCGGAGACGCCGTAAACCCGCATGAACACGTCGGCCTCCTGGCCGAGCACATCTCGGATTTCGGCAGCCGACCACACGTAGAACTTACCTTCGACGCCTTCGCTGTCCGCATCGAGACTGCTGTAGAAGCCTCCGTCTTCGTGTCGCATCTCCCGTAGGACGTAGTCCAAGGTCTCCTCGGTGATGCGCCGATAGAGCTCGTTGCCCGTCACTTGCCACGCGTGAAGGTAGACGCGCGCGAGCTGAGCGTTGTCGTAGAGCATCTTCTCGAAGTGCGGAACCAGCCAGCGGTTGTCGACCGAGTACCGCGCAAACCCGCCCCCGACCTGATCGTACATGCCGCCGTGCGCCATCTTCTGAAGGGTCTTTTCGACCATCGCCAGAGCGTCCGAGTTGGCGTCTAGAAGGTGTGCACGGAGCAGAAACTCGAGCGTCATCGATGGAGGGAACTTCGGCGCACCTCCAAACCCGCCGGAGGTCGCGTCGAAGTTCCTAGAGAGAGCCCGGAGCGCGCCCCCAAAGACCTCGTCGTCCACGGTACCTGCATCGAGCCCGACATCAGAAAGGGCCCGAAGCTGGTCGGCGACCTCGCCTGCGCTGTTGACGACGTTCTCTCGATCGTTGTCCCACGCCTGCTTCACGCCTGTCAGGATCTGCCGAAAGCTGGGCATTCCGTGCCTCGGCTCGTTGGGGAAATACGTTCCAGCGTAGAACGGCCTTCCGTCAGGCGTGAGAAATACCGTCATCGGCCAGCCGCCCCGGCCGATCATCGACGTGACCGCCTGCATGTAGATGCTGTCGATGTCGGGCCGCTCCTCTCGGTCGACCTTGACGTTGACGAAGTCGGCGTTCATTTGCGCCGCCGTCGCGTCGTCCTCGAACGACTCGTGCGCCATGACATGACACCAGTGGCAGGCCGCATACCCGATGCTCAGCAGGATCGGCTTGTCCTCCGCTTTCGCGATCGCGATCGCTTCTTCGCCCCATGGATACCAATCGACTGGGTTGTCGACGTGCTGCAAGAGGTAGGGGCTGGTCTCATCCGTTAAATGGTTGGCCATGTGTCGATCGTATGAGGGACCTGCAGGGGTTAGGTCAACTGGGTCGTGATCGCCCGACCGATGAGCCCCGCCAGCGCTTGCGCCTGCTCGAGATCCGGCCCCGACATTTCGAGGTGAGTCGCAATGAACGATTCCATCGCCATGCGACCGTCGGCCACGGCGACCATCGGCTCATAGCTGGTGACCATGACCGCCTCGGGCTCCACCGCCTTGCCAGCTTTGATGTCCACGGTTCCGGCCACAACCGAGAACGAAAACGCTTCGCCATCGACGATGAGCTCCGCTTCGAGGCTCATCGTGTCATCGACGACCCGTTGGCAGGCTACCTGCAGTGTGACCGCGATCGTTCTCAAGTTGGCCGGCCGCTTCACCGGGTCGTCCGGCGGGAAGTGCGCGCCGAACGCGGCCAGCTCGAACAACAGATCTCCCGTGCGCGCCCCCAGTTCCGTTAGTCCGTAGACCGAAGTTCCATACTCCACGAGGCTCCGCCGGATCAGGCCGTCGGTCTCCAATTGTCGGAGCCGGTCGGTGAGGAGGTTCGAGGCGATGCCGGGAAGCGTCTGCAACTCCGAAAAGCGGGCCGGACCCGCATGGAGGTCTCGCAGGATGATCAGCGTCCATCGATCGCCGACCCGGTCGAGGGCTCGGGCGATCGGGCAAAGTAGACGATATCGCCGTGTCCCCGACATATTGGGTTTTTCGTGTAACAGCTTTATATTGTAAAGCATACTCCAAAAAACAACACAGTTATAGGAGTTTATGATGTCCGCAAAACCCACTATTCTCGTCACTTCCGGCGCTGGAAACACCGGTCGGCCCGTCACCGAGGAGCTTCTTCGCCGGGGGCTCCCCGTTCGCGCCATGGTGCGCCGGGAGGATGAACGCGCCGAACGGCTTCGCGCGCTCGGTGCCGAGGTCGTCGTCGGCAACTTGTTCGACGTTCGTGATCTTCGACGCGCGGTCGACGGTGTGCAGCGCGCCTACTTCGTGGCGCCCCATGGGGCCAATGGTCTTCACGCGTCGATGAGCTTCGCGGTCGCCGCGGAGGACGCCAAGCTCGAAACGGTCACGACGCTCACACAATGGCTGCTCCACCCCGGTCATCCTTCGCTCGCGACGCGCGAACTTTGGCTCGCCGACCAGACGATGCGCTGGATGCCGAACGTCGATCTCGTCCAGATCACACCCGGTTGGTTCGCGTGGACCTATTTCCTGGTTCTCGATGTGATCGCGCAGCTCGGTGTGTTTCCGATGGCGTTGGGTGAAGGTCGCAATGCGCCCCCGTCAAACGAGGATCTGGGGGCGGTCGTCGCCGCGACGCTCGCCGATCCAGCGCCGCACGTCGGCAAGACCTACCGCCCGACCGGTCCCGAGCTTCTGACGCCTGAAGAGATCGCAGCGACGTTTGCAAGAGTCCTCGGTCGCAACGTGAAGTACGCACCGTCGTCGGTCGACATGTTCATCAAGGCCGCTACCGTCGCCGGCTACGACGCCTACGAGATCTCCCAGGTGCGACTCTACCTCACCGACTACCAACAGGATGCGTTCGCGGTCGGCGCGCCGACGGACGTGGTTCGCCGGCTGACCGGTCGCGAACCCGAGGACTTTGAAACGATCTGCCGCCGCTACGTCGCCGAAAGGCCCGAAGCCGTCCCGTCGTTCGGGAGCAAGATGGGCGCACTTTCACGCCTCATGCGCGCGACCTTCATGCGCACCCCCGACATGGAGTCGTTCCAGCGCTCCCAGCACCACCCGCCGCTCCTCGATCCGGTTTTCGCACAAGACGCGCCTGAGTGGCGTGCGACTCACTTCCAGGCGAATGGCGGCTGATCGTAGTGAGCCACGCGTGTGTCGCGGCCGTGGATGGCTACCTCGCGGAACTGGAAGATGACGGCCGCAGTCGGGGCGAAGATGTCTTGGCCAAGAATGCGCACGGAAAGCACGGGGCGGTCGCTGACGTCGAGGTCGAAGAGCTTGGGAATCCCAGGCGCGTCCAGGCCCGCGATCGGAACGCGATGCACTTCGGCCACTTCCTCTGGATTCGCGACGAGCGCGACATCTCCTCCGGCCCATACGACGACGGGTGTGATACGAAACCCCGAACGTGTCGGGTAGTCGTCCAAGAGGCCAAGCACGGAGCTTCGATCACGCCGAAGAGCGACTTCTTCTTCGAGCTCACGAAGCGCAGCGTCGATGGGGTCCTCACCTTCGTCGATGCGGCCGCCTGGCAGCGCCCACTGACCGCTGTGATTCCGGAGGCTGGACACCCTGCGAGTGATTACGAACGAGGCCTCGCCCCCCTCGTCCGATACGACCGTCATCGCGACTGCGGCGTGCCGAAGGCGCGCGTCGTGTTCCACGGAGCGCGTGTGAGAGGCGAGATTGGAGGCGATGGTCGCCCGCAATGTATCGTCAGCGCTAAGCACCTGGCGGGTTGATGCTCCGGAGCTGATAGCGGTTGGAAGACACACAGACGATCTGTCCGTTCGCGTCCTTGAGCTCGCACTCCCACTCGTAGTCGGCCTTGCCGACTTCATTGGCTATTTCTTGAATCCTCGCTGCATCGTCCGGATTGAGCCGAACTTCGACGGTGATGTCGGTCGCTGCGGGTTTCAGGAACTTGATGTCCATTCCCTTCACCAGCGGATAGAACTGGCTTGCATCGAACGTCGTCAGGAACATCGCCCCGCCCGGAAGCTCAGCGAGTGTGAACAACGCACCCGCGTACATCGTACCCACGTGATTGAGGTTCGGTTGAAGCGGCATCATCATCTTCACGTAGCCGGGTTCCATCGCGAGCACCTTGACTTCGGTGCGTCCGACGAACGGAATCCCCTGCTCGATCATCATCTTCGGATCCATGCGTTGGGTATACTTCGCGCCGTCGGAAAAGCTAGACTCGCCGCATGGTGGAAGCCCTTCTTTGACGGCATCACGCGCCATTCGCCGGAGGGAATCAACTCAAAGAACCGCACGATCGAGGTCGGCTGGAAGCAAGCAGTTGGAGAGCGTGACGAGGGAACGTTCGACTGGACCGCCAGCCCCCCGGTTCGAGGACTCGTGATAGAGTGCGGCCGATGCAGGTGATTCCCGTACCGTGTCTCAGCGACAACTACGCGTACCTGGTCGTTCAGGGGAGGCTAGCCGCGGTGGTCGACCCGTCGCAGGCCGACCCCGTGCTCCGCGCGATCGATGAGCACGGTCTGAAACTCACCGAGATCTGGTTGACCCACCACCACTGGGACCACGTCGGCGGCATCGAGCCTCTCATCGAGGAGTGCCCCATCGCCCAGGTACGGGGCTCTCGCTACGACGCGGAGCACCACAGGATTCCCCGGCAGACCGAGGGGCTGTCCGATGGCGATTCGTTTGATTTCGGCAGCGCGTCCGTCGACGTCCTCGAGATCCCCGGTCACACGCTCGGGGCGATTGCCTTCATCACCGAGGGCAACCTCTTCAGCGGCGACACGCTGTTCATCGCTGGCTGCGGTCGCGTTTTCGAAGGCACGATGGCGATGATGTCCGAGTCGCTCGCGAAGCTTCGGTCGCTCCCCGCGGACACCAAGATCTGGTGCGGGCACGAGTATACGGTGAACAACCTCCGATTCGCACAGACCGTGGAGCCGGACAACGCCGATATCGCTACCGCGCTCCGGGAAGCCATGGCGGCGCGCGAAGCCCGGAACTTCACTGTTCCCGGGCGACTCGACCGGGAGCTCGCCACCAACCCGTTCTTGCGTTTCGATGAGCCGGAGGTCGCTCGGGGCCGCGACTCTGTGGCGTCATTCACCGCCATACGGCAAGCGAAGGACAACTTCTGACGATGACTAGACCCAACGCACGCTGGACCCGGGACGAGCACGGCATTCCGGAGATCACCGCCGATGACATCGACGGTCTCTACTGGGGCATGGGCTACTGCCACGCGATGGACCGCGGCCTGCAGATGCTCCTCATGCGAATCCTCGGCCAAGGTCGCGCTGCGGAGCTTCTCGACGGAAGCGACGAAATGGTCGAGGTCGATCGTTTCTTTCGCAAGATGAACTGGGGCTCAGGGGTCGAGAGCGAAGCTCAGAAGCTCAGCGCCGAAGCGCGTGCCGCTTGCGAGGCGTATTGTGATGGCGCCAACGCCCGCTTTTCGAAGTCCACCCCATGGGAGCTGAAGCTCGTCGGCGTTTGCCCGGATCCTTGGACGGTCGAAGATTCGCTGCTGCTCGCGCGGATGACCGGTTTCCTCACGCTGGCGCAGTCCCAAGGCGAGGTCGAGCGGTTCTTCGTCGAGATGGTGCAAGCGGGCGTCGGGGACGCGCACCTCGAAGCGCTCTTCCCGGGGTGCACCTCGGGGCTCGATCGCGCCATGGTCGAAAAGGTGCAGCTGAGCGAGCGCATCGTGCCCGATTCGGTCAAGTGGGTCGCGGCTGCGTCCCGGGTGATGGCATCGAACAACTGGTGCGTTTCCGGATCCCGTACTGCGTCGGGCGCGGCCATGCTCGCAAATGATCCGCATCTCGAAACGAATCGACTCCCAAACGTATGGGTCGAGCAGAGCTTCCGCTGGCCCGAGGGCCACGCGATCCTCATGACGATGCCCGGGCTCCCGGCCCCTCTGGTCGGCCGGAACGAGCACTTGTCGTGGGGCGCGACCTACACCTTCATGGACGCCATCGACTCCTGGGTCGAGCATTGTCGCGACGGCAAATTCCAGCGTGGCGAAGGCTGGGTCGACTTCGAAAGGCGGGTCGAAACCATCCGCCGAAAGAAGCGAGAGCCCCTCGTCGAGACATTTTGGGAGAACCAGCATGGCGTGCTCGACGGCGATGCGAGCACAGAAGGGTACCGGCTTGCGACGCGGTGGTCAGGCTCCTTTGGGGGCGCTCAATCGATCAATTCGCTTCTGCTGCTGTGGACCGCTCGAACGGTATCCGAAGGTATGGCCGCGTACGCGCCTGTCGAGTCTTCGTTCAACTGGATCTTTGCCGACAGTGCCGGCGACATCGGCTATCAGATGTCCGGCCTCATGCCGAAGCGCCCGGACGATTGGTCCGGCTTCGCTCCGCGGCCCGGCTGGGACGAGCGGTTCGATTGGTCCGGCTTCGTCGACCCGAGCTTGCTTCCGAAGGTGCATAACCCCGAGAGCGGCATGGTCGTCACTGCCAACCAAGACCTCAACCACCTCGGTGAGGTCGATCCGATCAATGCGCCGATGAGTGACTACCGAGCACGACGCATCGAGCACAAACTCAA
The DNA here is from genome assembly GCA_049669945.1 of Polyangiales bacterium. Classification (GTDB taxonomy): domain Bacteria; phylum Myxococcota_A; class Polyangia; order Polyangiales; family Houyiibacteriaceae; genus SG8-38. The sequence continues at coordinate 14,813 of JBATLA010000240.1, forward strand.
GGAGCGCGATGATCACGACGTCGAGTCGTTCCGCAACATCCAGCTCGACACATACTCGATTCAAGCCGCCGAATTCATGGAGATCCTCGAGCCGCTTCTCGGCGATGGTCCCATCCCCGATGCGCTACGTGGTTGGGACTATCGCTACGAGCTCGACTCGAAAGGGGCGACCGCGTTCGAGATCTTCTACGCGGCGCTTCTCGTCGAGATGTTCGGTCCGGGCTGCGGCGCGCCTGTGATCGAACACCTGCGAGACGCGACCGGGATCTTCATCGATTTCCACCAAAATTTCGATCGCGTGCTCTGCGCCGACTCATCCCCCTGGCTCGGTGACCGCGCGCGCGATGACGTGTGGCGCGCCGCTCTTGCGCGCGTCACTAGCCGTGTTCCCACGCGTTGGGGCGACAGCAACCGCGTCTCCCTCACCAACATGTTCTTCGGCGGCAAGCTCCCGAGGTTTCTCGGATTCGACCCCGGACCGATTCCCATTCGCGGCGGCCGTGCCACTCCGCATCAGGGGCAGATCTATCGAGCGGGCAACCGACTCACTTCGTTTACGCCTTCGCTGAGGCTCGTCGCCGACATGAGCACGCGCGAGCTACACACCGCACTGTGCGGCGGCCCCTCGGATCGACGCTTTTCCAAGTGGTACAAGAGCGGCGTGCGGGGCTGGCTCGATGGCGCGCTCAAGCTCCGGAAGCCGCCAACCTAGCCACGCATCTTTTCGATCGATCGCTTCATGATCGACAAGGTCCAGCCACGCGGGAGGAGCTTCGCGAGGAGTCCGGCAGACATGCGGTCGGCGAACGTCGGTACGACGATTGGTTGCTTGCCGAGGCTCCGCAGTGCGCCGAGTGCGACGGGCTCCGGACTGGTCAACGGCACGTAGAACGGTAGTTCTTTGGCGAGCTCCCGATCTCGGACAGGCCGGGTGTCGGTCATCCCGGGGCAAACCGCCAGCACGTCGACACCGCTGCCCCGGAGCTCTGACCAAAGCCCGCTGGCGAGGTTCAGACCATATCCCTTCGTCGCCGCGTAGTGGCAAAAGTAGGGCGATCCCGAAAGCGCAGAAGCCGACGAGACGATCACGATGCCGCCCCGACCTCGCGCGGACATGGCTTTCCCAAAGACGTGTGTCAGCACGAGCGTGGCCCGGCAGTTGAGCTCGAGGGTTTCCAGG
>JBATLA010000241.1:0-8075 GCA_049669945.1 Polyangiales bacterium
CCGTCAACCGCGAGTGGCTGAACGCGGGGTGCTCCGCCCGGAGCGAGTACGGCGGCTCGGGAAGGGCGGGCACGGCGAACGTTCCGTCCGCGTCTGACTTCGCACTGCGTCGCGTGGGGGTCTGCGGGTCTTTCGAAGAGACCGTGATCAACGCCCCACCGACGCCAAACCCGCGTTCGTCGACCACGCGACCGTGCATCGTGTAGAGCGACGTGCCGAGCACGAGCTCCAAGGTGACGAGGCCGTCGTCCTCGACGGTCACGGTCGCCCGCGAAGGTGGGAGGTCATACGGCAAGGCTGTCACCGTCACCTCGCCACGGACGCCACCGAACGAAAACGAACCATCCGACGCGCTCACAGTCATCCGTGGGAGCCGATCCTCGGGGCCCCGCAGCTCGACCGGAATCGACTCGAGCCCACGGCCGCGTTCGTCGACGACTCTTCCTGTGAGCTCCGCGCCTGGCCACATCACGATGCGAACGTCGCCGCGCGTCGCGCCAGCCTCGACGCGAATCCGTTCGGTCGTCGCCGGCGCGAAGTCCTCGTGACTACCTGCCACGGTGTAGGGCCCGGGGCGCAGATTCCCGAGCGCAAAGCGGCCATCTCGCCCGCTCGTTGCCTGCCCGACGAACGCAAGCGAGCCAGTCCCCATGGCGGAAATCGGTGGCACCGGTCCATCTGTCACGCCCAAGGAGTCGGTCTGCGGAGCGGCGGCGGTCGCTCCCTCTCCGAACGCCCGGACCAACGCGCCTGCGATGGGCTGTCCCCGCCCGTCGACGATGCGGCCTTCGATGCGTGCGGCCCGTTGAAGTCGAACCAGCAGCGGACCCGAGTCGATCGTTTGCGTCAGGGGTCCAGCCACGATGTACCCCTCAGCTTCGACGTAGAGGCTCTGCTCGTCCCCAACGATTCCTTCGAGCGAGAAGCGTCCGCGTTCGTCGGTCTCCGCCCCTTGCGAGTGCTGGCCGAGCGCCCCCGTCGCGACGGTCACCTCCGCGTCACGCACAGCGCTCCCTGAATGCTCGTCGACGACCTGTCCGGTCAGCGTCCAACCGCGTGCGAGCCTCACGCCGAACGCGCGGTGAGCTCCGGCGTCCAGGATCAACCCCTCGATCGGCGGGGCCACCCATTTGCCTTTCGACACCCGAAGCTCGTAGATCCCGGCCGGAATGTCCGGCCAACGGAAGCGGCCGTCTCCGTGGCTCTGCACCGAGCGGGCGGGCCAGAACCCGCTCCCCGCGAGTGAGACGATCGCCCCTCCGACCGGCCGACCGGCCTCATCGTAGATCCGGCCTGCCAAGGTCGCCGATCCCGAGTCGAGCTCCCCCGAGGACGTTACGCGCGCCCCCCGGGGGGGATACGGCGCTGATACGGACTCTATCTTCGTCACGTATGTGCCTGGAATTACAAAGCTCCCAAGCACCATTAGACCGGTGATTGCCCCCGCTGTCCGCATCCCACTTCGTTCTATCGTTGATCGACCCCGGGCGCGAGACCGCATTCTTGCGGCACCCGACAGCCGGTGCTACATCGGCGCTCCCGGAGGAGTCGGAACCGACCATGGCACAGACATGCGATTTTTGCGGCAAGAACCGCCACAAGGCCCACAAAGTGAGCCACTCGAACATCAAGACCAGGAAGTGGCAGCAGCCCAACTTGCAGTCGATTCGGGCGCTCATCGACGGCCAGGTCCGCCGCGTCAGCGCCTGCACGCGGTGCATCCGTTCGGGTAAGGTTGTCAAGGCCGCGTAAGCGCCCCGAGGTCTCGCTCCCGCCGGGCTGCGACCCGGCATCCATTCTCCTCACCTTCCCCGTTGCACCCGAACACGCCGGCCAGCGCTTGGACCGGTTCATTCAGCATCGGATCCCGCGCCTGTCGCGGACACGCGCACAGGAGGTCGTCAGAGCGTGCGCCTATCGCGCCGACGGAACCCGGCGCCGCGCGAGCGAACGGGTTCGTGCCGGCGAGACGGTCATCCTGGTTCGTCCAGCGTTCGAGGAACCGCACGTCCCCCTCTACTTCGACGTGCTCTACGAAGACGACGCCATCCTCGCGGTCGACAAGCCCGCCGGCCTTCCGGTGCATACCTCGGCGACCTACCACAAGAACACGCTCACCTATCTACTGCGCCAACGCTATGGCGCCGACGCTCCTCAGATCGCGCACCGACTCGATCGTGAAACCAGCGGACTGATCCTGTGCGGCCGCACCCGTGCCTCCGAGCGCGCGCTCAAGATCGACTTCGAGAATCGCCGCGTCAGCAAGCGCTACCTCGCCATCGTGCGCGGCGAGATGCCGGAGGACACCGGTCGCATCGAGCTTCCCATGGACACGGCCAAAGAGGGCCTCCACATCTTGATGGAGGTTGCAGCTGAAGGAGAGGGCTACCCGTCGGTCACCCGTTACCTCGTGCTAGCTCGCCGTCCGGGGGCGACCTTGGTCGCGCTCGCGCCGGAGAGCGGTAGGCAGCACCAGCTTCGCGTGCACCTCAGCGCGCTTGGCTTCCCGATCATCGGCGACAAGCTCTACGGCCCCGAAGGCGTGCAGACGTTTCTCGACTACATCGAGACCGGCTTGACCGATGCGCTCCGCGACCGTCTCGGGCACGATCGTCAGGCGCTCCACGCCTACGAGCTTCATTTCACACACCCGAGCTCTCGGGAGCCGACGACGCTTCGCGCGCCGCTACCGGAGGACCTCGTCGCCCTTTGGGGAGAGCCGCTGCCTGAGGAGGCCTTCGCTTCGGTGGGAGCGTGCTAGGGTTCCTCTCATGCGTGTGCTGATCGCAGCGATCGCGTGTTGGGGGATCGGCTGTGCGGGGGCGGCCTCGAATGTGCCGGCCACCGACTTCCGTGGGTCCGACGTCGCGCTGTTCGACAACTCGGTCGACCTCGTCGCAGCTCCGGTCATCGTCGAAGGTGAGTGGGGCGCGTTCGAGCGGCGGGTCGTCCGCGCCGACCTCGTCGCCTCGATTCGCGTGCAGTCGCTCCACTCCGAGCTCATACGGCACCGGTCGGCGTATCGGCTCACCGTGAAGGTCAAGGATCGGCTCAAGGGCGAATCGACGCGGGAGCTCGAGCTGCGGGTGACCGATGAGGAGCCTGGCCACCGCAGCGTCGAGCTAGACGAGGACCGCTTGCTTAGCGACTCGTTCATCGCGTTCGTCAAGTGGGAGGCCGACCCGGAATCGTCGGGTCTCGTCGCCCATTGGCACCTATCGCCCGATTCAGAGGCCGTTCGCGACAAGATTGGCTACGTCTTGCGCCGCCCGGCGCCTGACCCCCATACCGAGGTGGAGGTCGTCGGGCCCCGTTAGCGTGGCTCGCGTAACCTCGACCCTTCCTCAGACTAAGCACGGAGACATGCACATGCGTATTTGGACTCTTCTCTCCTTCTTGTCGGTCCTGCTGGCGTTGACCGGCTGCAAAGACAGCCCGCCCACGCCGAAGGACGACCACGCCGCGCACGACCACTCGCAGCACCAGCACGAGCAAGCGGCGGAGCCCAAGGCCGACGGTCCGGCTGGGCCCAAAATCGAGACGGGTTCCTTTCTGCTCGCGGTCGCGCCCGTGCAGCCGAAGTATGTGGCGGGCAAAGCAGGCGAGGTCGAAATCGCGCTCGAAGGCCGCGGCGAGTGGCACGTCAATCAGGAGTACCCGATCCGCGTCGACATCAAGGCCGCGCCTGGCGTCGCGATCCCCAAGGCCGAGCTGGTGAAAGACGACGCGAAGGAGTTCGGCGACGACAAGGTGCGCTTCTTGGCGCCGGTCGAGCCGGCCAGCGCTGGCAAGCACGAAGTCACGTGCGACGTTTCTTTTGCCATGTGCACCGAAGAAAACTGTATCCTCGAGAAGCGAACGGTCGCGATGGAGCTCGAGGTGCAGTGAGATGAGCGAGGGGGGACTCAACGCCGCGTTGGAGACGATCCGGAAGGACGTCAAAGCGCGGTTCGAGGCCCAGAAGCGGGTGCTCTCGTTTCGGGAGTACTTGACCCTCGTCCAAGAGAACCCTCGCCGGCATACGCGTGACGCCGGGCGCTACCTCAAAGACTGCATGGACTCGTTCGGGTCGTATGAAGTGCAGAGGCCGGCCGGCACGCGCAAGCGTTGGAAGATCTTCGACCTCGAGCTCGGGCGCGAGAACAGCGGTCACCAGGCGGAGCTCAAGCTCCGAGATCGGCTCGCCGGTCAAGAGGCCGCACAAGCATCCTTTTATCGCATCCTCGACGGATTCGAGCGGGAAGGGCGTGCAAACCGGCTGGTCTTGATGCACGGGCCCAATGGGAGCGCGAAGTCGACATTCGTCGCCTGCCTGATGCGCGGGCTCGAAGCCTATTCTGATGCGGATGACGGCGCGCTCTATCGGTTCTCGTGGATCTTCCCGCGCGCGCATGAAGGTGGCGGCATTGGCTTCACGACGGCGGCTGACGAGCTCGGCCAGAGCGACACCTTCGCACACCTTCCCGACGATCGAATCATCGCGAAGCTCCAGAGCTCGGTGCGTGAGCATCCGCTCCTGCTACTGCCGCGCGATGTCCGTCAGCAGTTGATCGCGCGCGCCTACGAAACCGCCGATGTACAGGAAGCGGCGCCCGACTGGGTGTGGACCGGGCAGCTCGCCCGCAAGAACCAGCAGATTTTCCAAGCGCTGCTGACCGCATACCGTGGCGACCTCGAGCGCGTGCTCGCGCACATTCAGGTCGAGCGCTTTTACATGTCGCGGCGCTACAGAGTGGGCGCTGTGACCATCGGCCCGCAGATGTCGGTCGACGCTTCGGAACGCCAGATCACCGCGGACCGTTCGATCGAATCCCTGCCAGCCTCGCTGAGCGCCCTGACCCTGTTCGAGCCGTTTGGAGAGCTGGTCGATGCGTCAGGCGGAATCGTCGAGTTCAGCGACTTACTCAAGCGCCCGCTCGAGGCCTGGAAGTACCTGCTCTTGGCGATCGAGAACGGCGAGGTCTCGCTTCAGATGTCGAACCTGCCGATCAACGCGGTGATGGTCGCGAGCTCGAACGAGCTTCACCTGAGCGCGTTCCGGCAGCACCCCGAGTACAACTCCTTCCGGGGTCGCATCGTGCGCATTCGGATGGGCTACTTGCTCGACGTGCACGCCGAGCGCGAAATCTACGACGGGCAGATCATCCCCCAGATCCCCAAGCACGTTGCGCCGCACACCACGTACGTCGCGGCGCTCTGGTCCGTGCTCACCCGGCTTCGCAAGCCCGATGCGTCTCGGTTCTCTGACAGTGAGGTTGGCACCATCGTCGCGTCGCTGACCCCGCTCGAAAAGGCTGACCTCCTGTCGGACGGCGCAGTGCCCCCGCGCTTCGATGCCGACCAAGGGAAGATCCTCGCCGGGTCCATCGCCGAGGTTGAGCTCGAAGCGGCCGCGGTGTCCGACTACGAGGGCATCAGTGGCGCCTCCCCTCGAGAGATCCGAATGCTCCTGCTCGATGCGGCGGCCGACTACAACGAGCCGTGCGTCTCTCCAGTTACGCTCCTGAACAGCATGGCGGAGTTCTGCGAGCGCGATGATTACGAGTTCCTCAAGGCGCAGCCGGATGGCCCGTACCGCGACCACCGCGCCTTCGTCGACCAGGTGCGCGAGCGCTGGCTCGACCTCGTCGAGAGCGAGCTCCGTGCGGCGAGCGGCCTCATCGACGAGCAAGGCCCGCTGAGCTTGTTCGACCGTTACGTGACCCATGTCTCCCAATGGGTGAAGCAAGAGCGCGTGTTCAACCCCGTCACTGGGCAAGACGAAGAGGCAGATGTCGACATGATGAAGCGGGTCGAGAAGGACCTGGGGAGCGACGACGCCAAGGCGTTCCGCAACGAGCTTCTAGGCTCGATTGCGGCCTGGGCGATCGACCACCCGGAGCAGGAGGTCGACTACGAGTCCCTCTTCCCGCATTTCATCGAGCAGCTTCGGCAAGCGTACTTCCACGAGCGCCGGACCCAGGTCGGCGAAATCGGTCGCGCCATCGTGGCCGTCATCGACGAGGACGACGACCTCGATGAAAGCCTCCGGGAGACCGCCCAACAAGCTCTCCAAGTCCTCATCGGCGTCTACGGCTACGAACGCTCGAGCGCGAAGGTGGCGCTGGGCGCCGTCGTAGACGCGCGCTACCACGACTGATCGACCCGCATCTGCCAGAGAGAAGAGCAGGCCGCGCGGCCTGTTCACACGGTCCTCGGGCGCTACAGTTTCTCAGATGACGCACCCCGTCGCCGTGTTCCCTGGGTTTTCTGCAGGTGATCTCTCCACGTTCGCGCTAAGGCGCCACCTGCAGGGTCGGGGGTTTCGCGTCCATCGCTGGCGGCTCGGACTGAATCGGGGCGATGTCCCTGCTCTGGTGCCGCAGGTCCTGGCGCGCACGGAGACCCTTTTCGAGCGGTACGGTGAGCCCGTGTCACTCGTGGGCTGGAGCCTTGGCGGCGTTCTTGCGCGTGAAGTCGCGCGTGAGCGGCCCGAGATCGTGCAGGGGGTCGTGACGCTTGGCTCGCCCGTGATCGGCGGACCGAAGTACACGCGGGCGGCCGGGTTCTACAAGAACGTACTCAACGCCGACCTCGACGAAATCGAGCGTGCCGTGGACGAGCGGAACCGCATCCCAATCGAGGTTCCTCTCACGGCGATCTACAGTAAGCGTGACAAGGTCGTGCAGTGGGAGGCGTGCATCGACAACTTCAACGCCCACTGTAACCACATCGAGGTCGACGCGAGTCACCTCTCGCTCGGCTTCGATCCCAAGGTGTTGCGACTGGTCGGCTCCACGGTTTGCGAGTACGCGGCCTAGACATCGCGGCCGGGCTGTTCGAGATCTACCCTCGGAGCTCCGCCACGGCTTCCCGGAGCGCTTCGCGAAGTGGAATGTACTCCATCTCCAGCTCTTCCTGAGCGCGACTGCCGTCGAACACGAGTGAGCCCGCAGCGGTGGTCTTGAGGATATCGACGGGGAGCGGAGGTCGTCGTCCGGTCCAGCGCGCGACGCGCTCGAGGATTCGGGCGACCGGAAGCAGAGCTGATTCCGGAAGGTTGTAACGTGGCACGGGAACGTCCGCCAGCTCGCCGATCACCTCGAAATACTCGCGCGTCGACGCACGCTCGGTTCCGATCAGGTAGCGCCGGCCGAGGCTGATCGGCCTCAGAAGCGCGCGCACGATGGCCTCTGCGGCATCTCGCACATGGACGTAAGTGTAGGTCGTGTCGGCGCCCACGAGCACGGGAAGCCGGCGCTCGACTGCACGCTGCACCTCCATCGTCGGTCGCGGATCGCCGGCGCCGATGACCGCCGCCAGATGCACCACCGTGAGAGGGAGCCCGTTCTCGCGGTGGAGCCGCCAGCCCGCTTCGTCGCCGAGGTGCTTGCTGCGCGCGTAGTCGCTCGGGTGAGGTCCAGCGTCGCTGTCCTCGTCGAACGGGATCGTCTCAGGAACGCCGAACGCCAATGGCGTGCTGACTTGCACGACCTTCTCCACCTTGGCGTCGAGAGCTGCGCGAAAGACGTTCTCTGCGCCCTGGGTGTTGAGCTCGTAGTAGAGCTTGCGGTCGCGGCTCCAGAAGTCGCGATAACCCGCTAGGTTGATCACGCCCCACGCGCCTTCGAGAAACGGTCGAAGCGATGCCGGGTCGCAGACGTCTCCTGCACGGACGGTGACGCGTGGGTGCTCGGCGCTGAGCTTGCTCACGTCGCTCGTTCGCCGGACCAGGCACCGCACGTCGATGTCCGGCTCTTCGAGCAAGCGGTCGAGCACATGCGTCCCTACGAACCCGGTGGCACCCGTGACCGCGACCGTTCTTCTCGTTGTCGACATCGCGGAGTGCATAGGGCCGCCCGGGGGCCCCGGCCATGCCGGTCATCGGGCCGCTTGCCCAAACGGAGAAGCGCTCTAATCATGTCTAGCGGTGAAGAGCCTGCTCCGAGGACATTGCTAGGTTGGGTGACACGGCTGGCGGAGGCGGGCGCGTTCCCCGATCCCGCGGTTCGGTTCGTGATCAGGCGGCTGCTCGAAGGCAGGCTTCGGCAGAGCGTTTCGGGCGACCAGAGCCTGCGCGAGGCGGAAGAGCGCGC
>JBATLA010000242.1:0-4121 GCA_049669945.1 Polyangiales bacterium
AGGCGAGCTCCATGCGTTTCACGCGCTCGTGTGGCGCCGCCAAGCGAAGCGATGTTGGCGCGAGCAACTTTCCTTCCTCGCGCGCGCGCTCCAGCACCCACGTGAACCGCGACACGAATTCGTCGCACAAGCGTAGCGCTTAGGTCTGGCTCTCGGTGCCCGCGCCGAGCGCGAGCGGCTTGCTCGCCTTGAACGTACGTCGACGAACGATACCGGCTTCACGCGCGAAATGGCCGAGCATCGCCGACCAAGCGCCCAGTGAAAGAACAGGCTCACGACCCTCGCTGAGCTCGAGGATCTGGCGATAGAACCAGGCGACCTCCGCTTGGCCGTTGAGCGTACGCATCGTGTGTATCGAGCTCGCACGCCCGAGCACGCCCGGGCCGAGGCGCAGGGACTTCTCCGGCGTGGGCAAGCCGTCCCTCGAACCGGCCAAGATCTTCGTCGGCAATTCAGGATCGACGCAAAACGGCCGCGCAATCCCTATGACGTCGACCTCACCGGACTCGATCACCTCCCGCATCAGGTCCGGAGTGCGGAAGCCGCCAGTGACCATGAGCGGCATGCTGTTCACCGCCGCGCGCATGTCACGCGCGTACTCGAGGAAATACGCTTCGCGACGGCGCGTGCTTTGCGCCTTCGGCTCGTGAGCGTCGCCCTTGTCGCCGAAGCTCGCCATTTGTTCGTACGTGCCACCCGAGATCTCGAGAAGATCCAAGCCGAGCTCGGCGAGCCAACTCGCTACCTGCGTCGACTCCTCCTTACTGAACCCGCCTTTTTGGAAATCGGCGGAGTTGAGCTTGGCCGCGATTGGGAAGTCACTCCCGACCGCGTCGCGCACAGCCTTGTAGACCTCCAATACGAAACGCGCGCGGTTCTCGAGTGAGCCGCCCCACTCGTCGGTCCGGTGATTGGCGCGCGGCGAGAGGAACTGACTTGCAAGATACCCGTGCGCCGAGTGAATCTGAACGCCCGTGAAACCGGTCTCCTTCGCCGTTCGCGCAACGTGCGCAAACCGGCGGATGATGTCCTCGATCTCCCAGATCTGCAGCGCTCGTGGCTGCGCCATCAATCCCATCATGCCACTGAGCTTTTCGGACGACGGTGAGACGGGATGGCTGCTCGACATGCGCGTGCACTGCCGCCCCGGATGACTGATTTGCATCCAGAGCTGATTGCCCGCGCGCGTACCTGCCGCGGCCCAGCGTCGAAGCGCTCCGTGCCCATGGTTGCCGTCGATCACCACGTTCCCCGGCCGTTCGAGGAAACGCCGATCGACCATGACGTTGCCCGTCAGCAGCATACCGGCGCCGCCATCAGACCAGCGACCGTAGAGGGTTTCATGCCGCTCGGTCGCATTGTCGTTGGCGTCGGCCAAGCCTTCGGTCATCGCCCCCTTCGCGAGGCGGTTTTCCAGAATGGCTCCGCAAGGGAGCGTGAGTGGCTGAGCCAGACAATCCATCGCCACTGAGCATACGGCCTTCTTCGCAATGCGCGAGTCCGGCTCAGCGCTTGCCGGATCCGCCGAGCAGCACGTCCATCAGCGGGCTTCCGTCGACTTTCGCGTCTTTGATCAGCGCGTCGAGGAGCTGCTTGCCAAAGCGGGCCAGGTCGAGGAGCTCGCGCACGCGCTCCTCTTGGAACTGCGCCCTGCCCCGCGACTCGGGGTCCTTGGCCTTGTCCTTCAAGAACTGAATCGCGTCTTCCATGATGTCGATCGCGTCGAGAACCTCCACACGCTCACGCTCGTTGAAGACGCGGGAGATCATCTTCCAGAAGTTGCCTTCGGCCGTGTAGTGGTCGCGGCGCTCGCCCTGGAGCCAGACCTTCTTGACGACCCCCCAACGCAAGAGCTCGTTGAGCGTCATCGATACCGCGCCGGAGCTGAGCTGGAGCTTCTCTTGAATCTCGGGCGCGCTGTGCGGACGGTCGGAGAGGTACAGGATCGACCAGAGGCGCCCCATGTTGCGCTTGAAGCCCCAGAACTCGATCAGTCCGCCGATCGAATCACTGATCAGCACCTCGCTTTGCCAGAGCTCCTCTTCGCTCTCTGCCACCGTAGCGCCCTACCCCGAACCCCTACGCTTGACCAGCCGCCCGCTGGCCACAACAGTCCGTGGCATGGAACGACCCACGTTCGAGGCGATGCTCGAAGCCGCTCCCGGCGTCGCGCGTAAAGGCGACGAATACTCCGTCGAGGACGGCTACAGCTTGTCGGTGTACATCGGTGAGCCGGGCCAAGCGATGGAGGTCTCCGAGGTCGCCATGCTCAAGCTCAGCACGGCGTTTTGCGAAGCGACGTCCCGCGAGCATCACACGGCCTACTTCCTGGAGTACAGCAGCCTACACGGCCTTTGCGTGCGCCCGCCAAGTGGTGCTGGTGGACGCCGCGCCGGGTTCTCTTGATAGGCGATATCGTGGCCGCGTCGGCGTTTTGACCTAGGATGTAGGCGGGGGATCACGAGGTGTCTGCGCGAATTCTTGTCTGTGACGACGAAGCCAGCCTGCGCGAGATGCTGCAGATCTTGCTCCGGCGCGAAGGGTATCGGGTAGAGGTTGTCGACGGGGTTCACGCGGCGCGCGATCAGCTCGGCAGCTCGGACCCATATGACGTCGTGATCACCGACTTGGTGATGCCGGACGGCAGCGGGATGGAAGTCCTCGACGCCGTCCGCGCACGCTCGAAGGACACGCAGATCCTGATGATCACCGCGTACGCGACGACCGAGCAGGCCGTCGAAGCGATGCGGCGCGGCGCCTACGACTACGTCCAGAAGCCGTTCAGGAACCACGAGCTGTTGGCCACGCTCGAAAAGGCGCTCGAGAAGCGCGCGATCGTGGCCGAGAACGAGACGCTTCGCGCCGAGGTGAAGTCGCGATGGACCGAGGGTCAGCTCATCGGCAAGAGCCCGGCGATGGACAAGCTCCGCGACCTCGTCAAACGCGTCGCGGGCGCGACGACCAGCGTCCTCATCACCGGCGAGAGCGGAACGGGCAAGGAAATGGTGGCCCGAGCGCTTCACTTCCAGAGCCCTCGCGCCGAGCAGCCATTCGTCGTGCTGAACTGTGGCGCGGTTCCCGAGAACCTCATCGAAAGCGAGCTCTTCGGACACGTCAAGGGTGCGTTCACGGGGGCCACGGCCGCCAAGGAGGGCCTCTTTCGGGCGGCCGACGGCGGAACCCTCTTCCTCGATGAGGTGGGCGAGCTCCCGCCACCCCTGCAGGTGAAGCTCCTGCGAGTCCTTCAGGATCGCAAGGTCCGCCCGGTCGGCGGAAGCGCGGAGCTCGAGGTCGACGTGCGGGTCCTCGCAGCCACCAATCGTGACGTCGAGTCGGAAGTTCACGCCGGAACCTTCCGAGAAGATTTGTTTTATCGGTTGAACGTGATCCGCATCGAGGTCCCCCCGCTTCGCGAGCGGCAAGAGGACATCCCGGTGCTGGCGCACTACTTCCTGCAGAAGCACAAGGCGCTTCAGGGCCGGCACATCGAGCTATCCCAAGAGGCGATGCGATGGCTCGCCCTGCAGCCTTTCTCTGGCAACGTTCGTGAGCTGGAAAACATCATCGAGCGCGGGGTGACGCTGGCGCGGGACAACACCATCCAGCGTGAGGACCTCGGCGACAGCCACCCTGCGAAACAGGCGGGCCATCTCCCCCAAATCCCCGAGGGGACGTTCGACCTCGACGAGTACCTGACGCAGGTCGAGCGAGAGCTGCTGTTTCGCGCCCTCGACCAAGCGGGCGGGGTTCGAAAGAGGGCGGCAGAGCTTCTCGGGATGAGCTTCCGGCAATTCCGGTATCGTTTGGCAAAACACATCTCCCCTGAAGTGGGCGATGCGGCGAGCGATTGATATAGTGAGGCTTGGAGGATCTTCCTTGTCAGCTGAGCACCGAAGCACAGGCTTCACTACGATCGAGCTTTTGATCGGCGTGGCGATCGTCGGCATTCTGGCCGCGCTCGCAGTCCCGACGTTCAAGAGCTACGTCTACAAGGGCCGTGTCAGCGAAGCGGTGACGGTGCTCAACGAGATCAAGACCAGGCAGGAAACCTACCGCAGCCGGTTCGGCAACTATGCCGCCGTGAGCGGCGGGGGCGACTGGGGCTCGGCGACCTACACGCC
>JBATLA010000243.1:0-2595 GCA_049669945.1 Polyangiales bacterium
CCACGTTACCATCAATCCCCTCAGCGCTGAAGCTCGGTCCTCAGCACGGCCCCCGTATGGCTTCGCTTGCGCTTGGCGATGGTTTCCGGCGTTCCCTGGGCGACGACGCGGCCGCCATGGAGGCCGCCCTCGGGGCCGAGGTCGATGATCCAGTCGGCGGCGAGCATGACGTCGGGGTGGTGCTCGATGACGGCGACGGTGTCTCCCCGCGCGACCAATCGGTTGAGGACGCCGAGCAGGCGGTCCACGTCGTCCCGATGAAGCCCCGTAGTCGGCTCGTCCATCACGTAGAGGCTTGGCCCGGTATTGAGGCCCGCAGCAAGCTCCGACACCAGTTTGATGCGCTGTGCCTCTCCGCCGCTCAGTGTGTTCGATGCTTGCCCGAGGTGCAGGTAGCCGAGACCAAGCTCGTCGAGGAGCTTGAGCGGCTCGCGTATCTTGTTGACCGGAGAGAAGACCTCGACGGCTTCGGAGACCTCCAACTGCAGGAGCTCGCCTGCGTTGAGACCCTGCCACCGGACACTGAGGGTCTCTGGGGTGAATCGCATGCCGTTGCAGGTCTCGCACGGGATGTTGACGTCCGGGAGGAACGCCATCTCGATATGAATCGAGCCCTGCCCTTCGCACTCAGGACATCGCCCTTCCTTCACGTTGAACGAGAATCTGCTCGCCGTGTACCCGCGCGCGCGCGCCTCGGCTGTGCCCGCCAAGAGCTGCCGCACGGTGTTCCAAATGCCGATGTACGTCGCAGGCACCGAGCGGGGCGTTCGACCAATCGGGGTCTGGTCCACTTCGATTGCGCGCTTGAGCGGCTCGAAGCCGGAGATGCTGGCAAACGCGCCCGGCGAGGAATCGTTCACCATCCCGACCGCTTCGCGTGTCGCGCGGAGCAGCACCTCACGCACGAGCGAGCTTTTGCCGGACCCGCTCACACCGGTCACGGCCGTGAATCTCTCAAGCGGGAAGCGAACGTTGATGTCTTTCAGGTTGTTGTGAAGAACGCCGCTGAGCTCGAGCCAAGACGCGTCTTTGGTGGGCCGGCGCCTTTCTGGGATTGCCGGTGGGCGTTCGAGCGCCTCGGCGGTGACCGATCCCTTCATCTTGCGAAGCGCGCCCTGCGCGACGATGCGTCCACCATGCTTGCCGCCGCCGGGCCCGACATCGATCACGTGGTCCGCTGCGCGAATCGTATCGGCATCATGCTCGACGACGAGCACCGAGTTGCCGCGGTCCACCAACCCACGGAGGGCTCCGAGAAGTTGGCCTGTGTCACGCGGGTGGAGGCCAATAGTCGGCTCGTCCAAGACGTACAGTACGCCCGTCAGCCCACTGCCGAGCTGTGCAGCGAGCCGCACGCGCTGCATCTCGCCACCGCTCAAGGTGTTGGCCGCACGGCCGAGCCCCAGGTATCCAAGCCCGACCTCCTCTAGAAATGAGAGACGGCGAAGCGCTTCATGAAGGGGGGTGTCGGCGATGGTGGCGTCGCGTCCCTCGAGGTCGATCTGCCGAAGGGTCTCGATGGCTTCCGACACGCTTTGGTCGAAGAGCGTCGTGATCGGCATGTCGGTCACGGTGACACCGCGCGCCAGGGGAGAGAGTCGCGTCTGGTCGCACTCGTCACAGAGCTTTCGATCGATGCCACGCTTCCGGCGCCGGCCGCGCCATTTCTTGGTGATGATCTCGCCCCGGCCCTCACATGCAGGGCACTGCCCCTGCCGGGTGTTGAACGAGAAGAAGCGCGGGTCGAGCTCGGGGTAGCCTCGACCGCAACTCGGGCATGCGCGGGTGCTCGAAAGCTGCATCGCGTCCTTGCCAGCAATCGCCCACGCCGCGCCGTCTCCGCACGATAGCGCTCTCTCCAACAGCGGTGGGAGCTCGCTGCTCTTCGCGGAGACCCGACCCACCACTAGCTCCACGTCGTGTTCGGCGTACCGATCGAGCTTCATCCCCGGTTCGAGAGTTTGGATGGTGCCGTCGATTCGCGCTTCGGTGAAGCCGTCCTTCTGGGCTTTTGCGAGGAGCTCGCGGTGGATCCCCTTCCTTCCCCGCACGACGGGCGCAAGGAGCGTGACCTTCTTCGCGCCGAACCTGCGTTTTACATCGCGCGCGAGCTGCGCCGCCGGTCTAGCTGCGATGGGTACCTCGCAATCCACACAGTGCAGCACGCCGATGCGCGCCCAGATCAATCGGAGGTAGTGCGACACCTCGGTGACCGTCGCGACCGTCGAGTTGGCGCCCGCGCGCGTCATCCGTTGTTCGAGCGAAACGCAAGGCGGGACGCCAATCACCTGATCGACGGCCGGCCGCGGCAACTGCGGCATGTACTGGCGGGCGTACGGCGAGAGCGTTTCGAGATAGCGCCGCTGGCCCTCCGCGAAGAGCACATCGAACGCCAGCGTGCTTTTGCCGCTGCCGCTCGGACCCGTGATCACAACGAGCTCGTCGCGCGGAATGTGAACGCTGACGTCCTTCAGGTTGTGTTCGCGTGCGTGTGTGATTCGGATTTCCCTCAGCGCTGGTGCTCGAGCGGCTTTCTTCTTCCGAGACGGACTTCGCTTTGCCGGCGACTTCCCGAGCGCGCGCGCGAGGTACGGC
>JBATLA010000244.1:0-1664 GCA_049669945.1 Polyangiales bacterium
TCGAGTCGAAGCCCGTGAAGTCGCTGACGGCCGAAGAGCTAACGAAGAAACTGAAGCCGCTTCGCCTCGAGGTGTTCGAGCCCTACGAGCACGCGAACGTGGTGTTCACGGCAATTCCGCTCGAGAGGGTGCTGGACGAAGCGTACGGTCCGGCGTGGCGAACCCATGAAGCGATTCTTTTCAGCTGTCGCGACGGCTACGAGCCCACGATTCCCGTCCGACGCGTCCTGGAACACCGTGCGTTTCTGGCGACCGATCGGCCCGGCGACGTAGGGTTCACGATCCTCAAAGACGAAGGGGGCACGAGACGGCGGATCGAGCTCAGCCCGTTCTACGTGATCTGGGAGAATCTCGACAACGCCCGGGTGCGCACCGAGGGCGACTATGGTTGGCCCTACCAGGTCGTTCGCATCGACCTCGTGTCGTTTCGATCGCGCTTTCAGGAGATGGCGCTACCAGCAAATTCAGCCCCAAAGGTGCTGGCAGGGTTCGACGCCTTTATCGCGCACTGCTCCAAGTGTCACACGATTAACGGCCACGGGGGCGCGATCGGTCCGGAGCTGAACTATCCCGCCAATCCAACCGAGTACATGACCGACGAGTGGCTCCGGAAGTGGATCGACGATCCGACGCTCATGCGCGTGGCTCCACGGATGCCCCCACTCAACCCGGACCTGCCAGACCGGGCGCGAATCATCGATGAGATCGTCGCCTATCTCGGCGCGATGACGTCCCACAAAGTCGAACCCGGCGCGCCGTGAGCTACGCCGAGTTTTACGATTCGTTCATTCAGCATCCGCTGCTCCTCTGGGCGGCCGCGATCCTCGGGCTGTTATTGGCGCTGTCGGGCCCCTCTCTGTCCGTCACGGTGCGTAGGTATTGCATCGCGCTTACGACTATTTCGCTTCTCGATGCCTGGCTGACCACCAACGATGTTCCTGGCATGGGTCCGCTGACCGGCGCAGCAGCCTCGCTCGTGCCGCTGGCCTTCGTTCTCATCGGTGATTTTCGTTTTTTCCTGTTCATCGAAAGCGCGAAGCCCGACGGGAGCCTCGCCGTGAGCGCGGGTGCGTGGATGCGAGCGTCGGCCTGGACGCTGCTCGTGCCACTGGCGTCACAGCTCGCCGTTTTCGGGTTGGGCTCGAACGAGCCTCGCATCCTGTTCTTCGTCTACGAGACGCTATTCGTCTCACTGTCAGTTGGCTTGGCCCAGCTGTATCTTCCTCGCCGCAGCCGTGCACTGCGGTGGACGCGGCGGGTGACCAGTTTCGTCATCGCCTACTACACCCTGTGGGCCGCAGCCGACGCGATCATTCTGACAACCGGCGCCGACACCGGCTTCCTTCTGCGCGTGCTCCCAAACGTTCTTTACTACGGAGGCCTCGTTCCCGCGATCGCCTGGGCTGCGCCGCGCACCGCGATGCCCGACCGATCTTGGCGGTGAGCGAATGAGGCGAGGTGCCTCGCGAACTGACTTCGGAGGGCCTCGTGGGCGTGCGTCGACATGAGACACGCTGCATGAACGACAACGCCGTGGAGCTTGGCCGCGTAGGCGAGGCAATACCAGTAGCACTGCTCCATCTGCCGGGCCTCGTCCGGGTGGAGGAGGAAATGGCGGCGTGTGGTGCGGCGTGAGAGCGCCAAGGTGGCGCCCGGGTCGACGA
>JBATLA010000245.1:0-3267 GCA_049669945.1 Polyangiales bacterium
CTCGGGCCTCTGGATCGCCTCGCTCTGGTGCCAGAAGCGAACGTTGTCCGACCACATGAGGAAGTTGTTCTCGTTGTCCAGCCTGGAGAGCGCAGCATAGCGTCCGTCGATCATCCGGGGAAAGAGCGCGATGCCCTTGTTCCTGGCGGACGGGCCGTTGAGCGTCGCGATTCTGAAAGTCAGAAAGTCGGCTGTTTCGATCAGCTGCGGGAGGATCTGGTAGCCATCGTACGCCGTATACGGAGCGAAGTACGTCACTGTTCCGTCGTCATGGGTGAACCGGACGAAGCGAGCATCCTCCATCCCTTGACTCTCGGTCGGTCCCGCCGGAAAGAGCACCCGCTCGGAAAGCTTCGAGTCTGCGGAGAACGAGCTCTCGTAGTTCGATGACGCAAGCCAGTGGATCGTTCGGGTGACGTGCGCGGCCTCGGGTCTGTGACCGTGGTGTTGGTCGACCTCGCGGATCATGGTCTCGAGCTGCTCTAGGCCAAACCGATCGGGAAGCGCATCGAGCACGGCAGCGGCGATCTCGTTGTATACGTCAAGCTCACGAAGTTTGGTGTGGAAGGTGTGCTTCTCGTAGACCGGAGCTCGGTGGCGCGCGGTGCTCGCTCGCCGACTCGGCGTTTCCATTTCGATCTGGCCGCCCGCGTCGATGACACCCGAGCGAAACTCGATCGACGAGATGTGCCCCTCGCCGATGGCCCGTAAGCTCAAGACAAAGCGCTGCTCGCCCGGAGCGAGGCCCTCTTGGTCGGGCGCCGGCACGATCGAAGGATTGCTCAACGCGGCGGACTCGATGGAGTACTCGTGTGTGAAATAGGCGCCGATCAGCAGCTTGCGCTCTGCCGAGAGCTCGTCCGATCGGGCGACATATCGCGCCGCGACGGCCGCGAAGTTCGTCTCGAATACCGACCGCAAGTCGACGTGGCGCGCGGAGAATCGGGCTTGCGTCGTGCTCAAGGTCGTCCTCACCTCGGAGTCGGACAACGCCAGGATCCGCGACAGCATGCGCTCGACGCGCGACCGCCCGTCCACCGAGCGTTCGCTTCCGGGCGTGAACGGCTTCGCGATCACCCGGGTTGGGTCGGGCACTAAGCGAGCGGAGGTCTTCGTCACTGGGACTGGGGGCATCCCGTCAGTCTCGTCCCAGGAGCAAGGCGTGGCCAGCCGAAAGGTTCGAAGTGCTGGATGGTGACTCGGATCCCGCCAACCAGAAGCTCACGCCTGAGCCATCGCGCTACGGATCGAGCTCGTTCTGCCTGGGCGACCCAAGAATTCGTTTGCGTGACACCTTGATCCGAGCAGGCCTGGTGGATTCGATGAACTCGGTGAGCGCCTCGACGAAACGATCGGGAGCCTCGCAATGCACGTAATGTCCGACCCCCTCGATGATTTCGAGCCAGCTTCCCGGGATTGCCGCGTGCGCTGCATGGGCGTGCTCGACGGGGATGATGCGATCTTCGGCGCCCCAGATGATGAGCGTCGGTATCCCGGCGGCCAGGTAGAGCTTGTCGGCCGCGCTCACCGATTGTCCACGCGGGTCAATGACGGCGCGCAACGTGCGCAGGAAGGCGCGACGCGCGTCGACGTGCCCGAGCGATGCGTAGCTCCGCCAGAGCTCGGGAATCACGGTCGCGTTCTCGAGCTTCTTGCGGAAAACGACGCGCCCGATCGTTTCGACGACCCGCCGGACGGGCGGTGCGCAGGCCACGAGTAGAACGGCTTCGGAGCCAGGAAGCGTGAGCATCCGCAGTAGGGGATTAACTTCAGAACCCAGTCCACCGGCATCGACCAATACCAATCGTTCACAGCGCTCGGGGTACTGATAGGCAAATTGCATCGCAATGCCTCCCCCGTAGGACTGCCCAACCACCGTCGCTCGTTTGTATCCCAGGCCCACGATCAGATCGCGTAACGTGGAAGCCATGGAGCCAAGTGAATAGTCGCCCTTCGTCTTGTCGGACTCCCCATGACCCAACAGGTCCGGGGCCAGCACGGTGAAGCGCTCGCTCAGCGCGGGCATGACCTGCTTCCAAGTGCTCGCGCTGCCGGCCATTCCATGAATCAGGAGCACGAGCGGGCCTTTGCCGGCAAGTCGATACTTCAGGCGTTTCCCATGAACCGTGAGCTCTTCTTGCTCCATCGCTGAAGGTTCTTGCCACGGCACAGCCACCCGCTCAAACCCTGCTTTTCCGGCCCACGTTGCCTGGCTTTTCCGGCCCACTTTTCCGGCCCACGTTGCCTGAAACGCGCCAAGCGCTCCATGATTGCTTTGTGTTGTCGTGAACTGGCGGACGCCAGCGACCTACGGCGAACCGCCACTGGACGGTCCTCCCATCGATGTAGATCTCAGGAGAAATCGGGCACCGACCGTGGGCACACTTTTCGCTCTGACCTGGGGCATGACTCGACGACGCATCATTGAGCCGGGCACGCTCTGGGCGCTCTCGCGTCGGACGACCCGACGCTACTTCCTCCTAAACCCGGACCAGTCTCGGGAGCTCGAGCAGTGCTACTGGTACTGCCTCGGACTCGCTGCGGATCGCTTCGGAGTAGTCGTGCACGCGGGCTGCCTAATGAGCACCCATTCGCACGAGATCGTCACGGACGTGCGCGGCATGCTGCCCCGGTTTCTTCAAGAGTTTCACCGGTTGTTGGCGCTGACCACCAAAGCCCTTCGTGGATGGCCGGGTGAGGTCTTCGACAAGCGAAGTACGGGGCAGCACGCGCTCTTGACTCCCGAGGCTGCGATCGAGGCCCTTGCTTACCTCATCAGTAACCCTGTCGAGGCCGGGGCGGTGCGCTACGCCAAGGACTGGCCGGGAGCGCATACCTTGCCGCGTGACGTCGGCACTCGCGTGGTGAAGGCCACACGCCCTGCACACTACTTTGACCCGGACAACGCCAACTGGCCCGATACCGTCGAGCTTCGGCTGGAGATGCCGACAGCCCTCGAACTGGACTACGGCGCCGAACTCGCACAGGCTCGCATTGCCGAGCGTGTGCGACAGCGCGAACACCGGGCTTGGCAGGAGTGCAAGCGCACCGGGATTGCGTTCGTGGGCGCCAAAAGGGTGCTTCGGCAGGCGCCCACCAAACGCGCGCGAAGCTACGAGGCCTTCCGGAGTCTCAATCCTCAGTTTGCGGCAGCAGGGCATCGGGGAGCCGCGAGTGAAGCGGTCCGGCGCCTGCGCGCCTTCAACGCGCAGTACGACAAGGCCCTTGCAGCGTGGACTTCCGGCAAGCGCACCGTCCGCTTTCCTC
>JBATLA010000246.1:0-2416 GCA_049669945.1 Polyangiales bacterium
CGATGGGACCGGAACCGGCATGCCGACCTTCGGCTCTTCGGCGATGCCATGCTCGAAGGCGTACATCGAGTCCTTGGGGAGCGCAGGCTCGGACTCGGTCGCGTACTCGTAGGCAACTTCTTCCACGTCGTAGCCGATCTCCTCTCCGGAGATCGTCTCAGCGTCAGCGCCAGCGTCAGCGCGAGTGTCAGCGTCAGCGCGAGCGTCAGCGCCAGCGTCAGCGTCAGCGTCAGCGCGAGCGTCAGCGTCAGCGTCAGCGTCAGCGAAGGACTCTGCCATCATCGCTTCCGCATCCACCTCGGCGATCACCGTGGCGGGCTCGTCTTCTTCCTCGTCGTCAGCGTACGCCTCCGGCGGGACGGTGTCCGGTGCCTCCTCTTCGGGCGGGACGGTCACCGGCTCGTCGTCTTCGGGTGCGACGGACAGCAGCTCATCGGGCGCAAGAGACAACACCTCGTCGGCGCCCGGCTCGACTTCTTCGACCACCGGGTCGTCTTCGGCAGGCGGAGCCTCGGACACCGCTTGGCGCGCGATCACGAGCCGCTCGAACACCACCTCGGAGCGGCCGTCGAGCTGCAGCGCCTCGACCACGACGTCATAGCGCGTCTCGGGAACGCGGTCTTCACCGCCGTCGACCGCTGCGCGAACCCGGCCAACGCCTTCGAGCGCGGCGGTGCCGTCAGCAAGCAGCAACGCGAATTCGATCTCCGAGCCCTCTTCGTAGGCCACCGGCCCGTAGAGAATCAGGGTGTCTTGCTCAACGCGATCGAGAAAGCCTTCGGACAGCTCTCCGATATCGTTGAAGTGTGTTGGTACCGTGAGGACTTGGCTCATTGCTCCCCCGCTTCGCTTTCATCGAGAGGACTCGTCTGCAGCTCGTCTCCGGCTGCGAGGAGCTCCTCTACTCTACGCTCAGCTTCATCCAGTCGTTTCGCTCCGGCCCGCGACAAGCGGACTCCCTCTTCAAACATCGCCAGAGACTGCTCGAGAGGCAAATCTCCCTCCTCTAAGTGCTCGACGACGGTCTGGAGACGCTCCATCACCTGCTCAAACGGAGCATCCTCGGATGGATTGGCCCGCCCCTTCGATTTCCCCATGTTTTCAACCATACAGCACCAAAAGCCCGGCGTCACCAACATGGAGATCTGCCCATTCGAGTTGAAGTGTGCAGGAGGGCACTGTAGGGGGGTGAAGGATGGTCGAGCCCCACTCCGTGGTCACCCCCGGCAACCATGATGGCGTGCATCTGGGGCACCGGGCCCTCATCGACGCGGCCAAGCGAACGGCCGAGGCGCGTGGCTGGCGGACCCTGGGCATGTTCTTCGACCCCCACCCCACAGCAGTTCTTGCCCCCGCGCGCGCGCCGGTGCTGATTACGAGTGTCGAACGGCGGGTGGAGATCATGAGGGGCGCCGGGTGCGACGACGTCGTCGTGCTGCCCTTCGACAGCGAGTTCGCGAGGATGAGCCCGGATATGTTCGTGCAGAAGGTCTTGCTAGACACCTGTCGTGCGAAGGGCGTCGTGGTTGGACCGGACTTCCATTTTGGGCACAAGCGCTCCGGCAACATCGAGACGCTGCGAGGCTGGGGCAAGGAAGGCGGGTTCACGGTCGAGCTCGTCCAGCCGGTGATGTACGAGCAAGAGGCGGTCTCTTCTACGCGTATCCGGCGTGTCCTGCGGCAGGACGGCGACGTCCAATCTGCGGCATGGATGATGACGCGGCTGCACGAAATCAGCGGGGAGGTCGTGCCCGGGGACCGGCGGGGTCGCGAGATCGGCTTTCCGACAGCCAATCTCGACGTCGAGCCGCTGCAGCTTCCGAAGGACGGGGTCTATTCGGTGCTTGCCCGGGTGCTCGGCGAGCCGGACGCGCCATTGCTCCACGGGGTCGCGAACCTCGGCAATCGACCGACGTTTGGCGCCGGGCGTTCGGTCGAGGTGCACTTGTTTGGTTTCGACGGAGATCTCTACGGCAAGCGGATGCGGATCGGCTTTGCCACGCGCATCCGCGGGGAGGCCAAGTTCGAGGGCCTACAAGCGCTTCGCGCGCAGATCGATCGGGACTGCGACGAAGCCAAGAACGCGCTACAACAGACGAGTCCGGACTTGGCTCGATGGATCTGACGCGACTTTACAACCTGACGACCCCCGAGCTTCGCGAAGAAGCGGAGCGTCTGGGCGTGGCCGATACGTACGCGATGAGCCGCGGTCAGCTCATCCAGGCGATCCGAACGAGGGCGGCCCCCGCCCAGCAAGAGGGCTTCCTCGGTAAGGTGTTCGGCTTTGCGAAGTGGGCGATCCAGGCGGCAGGGGAAACCTCGTCGGGCAGGGCAGCCCCGGATCCAGTGGCAGCGCCGGTCCCAGTGCCAGTGGCAGCGCCAGTGGCAGCGCCAGTCCCAGTCCCAGCGCCAGCGC
>JBATLA010000247.1:0-3516 GCA_049669945.1 Polyangiales bacterium
CCCCGGGTACAGTCGCCCCGCCAACGACAGGGCGCGGTCCGCGCGTCGCGCGTCGCCGCTCATTTCATACTCCTCGGCGAGTCGGGTGATCAAGACGACGTCGCGGGCCGGTGCCGCGGTTGCGCTCTCGAACGCCATCGCCGCCTCACCGTGTCTGCCCTTCGCAGCCTGGAGCTCGCCCTCGATGAACCGCTCGTACGCGTACGGTGAGATGGCCGGCCCATCTTCAATGTGCCCGTCGACGACCCGCGGCACCGTGCGCGGAACGGAAGATGCGCAGGCCGCAAGCCCAAGGAGTAATATCGACCCCAAACGGCCCACGCCAGCATGATAGTCCATGGCGTCCAGGGAGGCTCGGTTGACCTGGACACGGGGTTTGACTTCGCCGCGCGGCACCCCTAAACCTTCGCGAAGCGCGAGGCTGCAATTGCACTGATTCCGCGCACGAAGTCAGGGAGAAGACGATGGGTCCGATTTGGATGACGCTGCTGTTGGTGAGCACCCTCGGGTTTTTCTCGTGGTCGGCGTTCCGCCGTCTGCGCCAGGTCAAAGTCGGCGTGCCCGACCCTCGGTTCGAGTGGAGCGGCGAGCAGATTGCCGACCGCGCCAAAACCCTGCTCGTCTACGCCTTTGGGCAGAAGAAGATGCCCAACTACACCTTGGCCGGCTTCGCCCACGTTGGCATTTTCGTCGCGTTCCAGGTGTTGCTTTTGAACAGCCTGATGCTCTGGGGTCGGGGATTCGATACGAGCTTCGATTTCTGGGGGATCTTGAGCACTGACCATCTGTTCGGAAAGCTCTACTCCTTCGCCAAGGAGATGGCCGCTTTCGCCGCGATCGTCGGCTCCATCGCCTTCCTCTACCTGCGCTGGGTGAAGCGCGGCGACGACAGCGGTGACCCGAAGGAGGTCAAGAACAAGCCGCGTATGACGCTTGGCCATCACGTCGATCGCTACGTGTTCACCGAGCCGATTTTGATCCTCTTCATCATCATCACGATGATGTCGGCCGACTTCCTCTACGTCGGGGCATCGCTCGCTCTCGACTCTGCCGCCACCGGGGAGCCCATCCACGCGGGCTGGTGGGAGCCTTTTGGCGGCATCTTCGCGCAGCTCCTGTCGGGCGTCGACTCGCGCGTCGTGACGGCGTTCCAGCATGCTGGTTTCTGGTGGCACTCGGCGTTCGTGCTCATCTTCCTCAACATCCTCCCGTACTCGAAGCACTTCCACGTGCTCACGGTCATTCCAAACGTATTCGCGTACGAACGTCGGCCCAACGCGCTTCCCAAGGTTGAAGACCTCGAGGGCAAGGTCGAGCGCGAGGAATCGCTCGGAATCAACCGACTGACTGACCTCACGTACAAGCACATCATGGACCTGTACACCTGCACGGAGTGCGGGCGCTGCAGCGACAACTGCCCGGCCTACATCACGGGCAAGAAGCTTTCGCCGAAACACCTCACGCTCGCGATTCGTGACCACCTCTACGCCACCGAGAAGGACATGTTTGGCAAGGATGCGCTGGTTGCGGAGCCTGGCGACACCGCTCAGGCCGCGCCTAAGGCGAGCGACGGTGAAGAGCCGATTCACACGTTCCCTCAGGCGCCCGAGGGCGCCTACTTCGTCGGAGAGACGGTCGTCGACCTCGTTCCGAACATCCTCCATCCGGATGTCATCTGGGGCTGCACGTCGTGTCGCGCATGCGAGGAGCAGTGCCCCGTCATGATTTCGTACGTCGACAAGATCATCGGCATGCGGCGTGAAGAGGTCATGATGAAGAACGAGTTCCCTGGCGAGCTCCAGGGCGCGTTCAACGGCATCGAGACCAACGGGAACCCGTGGAACATTTCGGCGATGGACCGCGGTGACTGGGCGGATGGCCTCGACATTCCGACACTGAGCGACAAGCCAGACGCGGAGGTTCTCTACTGGGTCGGTTGCGCTGCCAGCTACGATGACCGCGCCAAGAAGGTCGCGCGCGCGGTCTCGAAGCTGCTCAAGAAGGCCCGAGTCGATTTCGCCATTCTCGGTACCGAGGAGACGTGTACCGGCGACCCCGCGCGCCGCGCCGGCAACGAATATCTCTTTCAGATGCTCGCCGAGCAGAACATCGAGACGCTCAACGGCTACGAAGCGTCGAAGAAGACCATCATCACGGCGTGCCCCCACTGCTTCAACACGCTGGCCAACGAGTACAGCGACTTCGGCGGTACGTACGACGTGGTGCACCACGCGGACTTCCTCAACGGCCTCCTCGTTGCCGGCAAGCTCGTGCCTTCGAAGGCGGTCAAAGGAAAGGTCGTCTATCACGACAGCTGCTACCTCGGCCGCTACAACCAGATCTACGATTCGCCGCGCAAGATCCTCGAGTCCATCGAGGGCCTGGAGCTCACGGAGGTCGAGTACTGGAACCGGAAGAAGGGCCTTTGTTGCGGCGCAGGCGGCGCGCAGATGTTCATGGAGGAGCACGGCGAAGAGCGCGTGAACAACAAGCGCACGCTTCAACTTCTCAACACGGGTGCGACGACGATTGCGAGTGGTTGTCCGTTTTGCATGACGATGCTCACCGACGGCCTCAAGGCGCACGAGAAGGAAGAAGACGTCGCGCAGCGTGACATCGCCGAGATTCTGGCGGACGCCATCGAGCTCGACGAGGTCGAAGAGACTCCCGTCGCTGCCGAGTAGCGCTGCGCTGTGCGGCCATGAGCGGTTGACACGCGGCCAGCATCGAATGATGCTCGCCGCGCATGTCCGCGCGCGACTTCCTGCATGCTGCGTTCCACGATCCGCGAAGCCATGCGTACCGAGTCGTCGAATCGCTCGTCTGGGCGCTGATCCTACTCTCGATCGCGCTCCTGATCGCCGAGCCGTTTTTCGAAGAAGGCTCGCGGGGCGACATGATTGTCGGGAAGCTCGATCGGGCGCTCCTCTGGGTGTTCGCGATCGAGGTCAGCACCCGCATCCTCACGTTTCGGCCGCCGGAGCTCTTGGTGTTCAACAAGCCACCACTGGGCCGGCTCCGCACCGAGATCTTCGCCCGCATCCGCTTCGCGCTGACGCCGATGATGCTGGTCGACATCCTGACGGTCCTTGCCCTGGTGCCGGCGTTGCGGGGCCTTCGCGTCCTGCGTCTTCTGCGCTTGCTTCGCACGGCGAAGCTCTTCCAGTACGCAAATCCGTTCCAGGGGCTGACCCGTGCGTTCGAAGAGGACCGCCTGCTCTTTGCCTTTGCGTTCTCCGTACTCGGAACAGAGACCATTCTCGGCGGGATCAGCTTGTTCTTGGTCGAGCGGAACTACAACAACCAGATTCAAAGCATCGGCGATGGTCTTTGGTGGGCGCTGGTCACGATTACGACTGTGGGTTTCGGCGACATCACGCCTACGACTACCGTTGGACGGTTCATCGGCGGGGCGATGATGATTGGCGGTTTGTTCACGTTGGCATTGTTTGCCGGCGTCGTCGGTCATAGCTTGCTCAACGCGGTCTTGAGCATTCGAGAGGAGCAGTTTCGAAT
>JBATLA010000248.1:0-1923 GCA_049669945.1 Polyangiales bacterium
GCCAAGGTCTTGAAGCCTGTCCGCGACACCGGGACCCCGGTTCGCCTTTGCGCTCTCTCGGAGCCCCAGGAAGAAGCGAAGTTCGTCGCATCCGAGATTCGCAAGCTCCAAAAAGAGGGGGTCGACCCGCGCGAGATCGCGGTCCTCTACCGCTCGAACACCCAGGCGAAGCGACTCGAGGAAGAGCTTCGCGTTGCCGGAATTCCGTACCGGGTATTTGGCGGCACCAAGTTCTTCGATCGCAAGGAGATCAAGGACGGCATTGCGTACATGCGCGTTGCACTCAATCCGCGCGATGACCTTTCGCTTCGCAGGATCGTGAACACGCCCGCTCGCGGATTGGGCGCGCAATCGCTCAGTCACGTGGTCGAGTATGCCGGCGAACATCGGATGAGCCTCTCGCGGGCGCTCCAGAACGCCGGACGCATCGAAGCGCTGTCCGCTCGAGCCAAAGCAACCGCCGCGCGCCTCGCCGCCGCCCTCGATGGCGCCGGAAAGGGATTTCGCGAAGGACGCTATGCCGAAACCGCGTCGGCCTTGTTTGCCTCGGTGGGCATGTTGCACGACGATGTCGACCAAAGCCCCGACGCGAAGCGGCGGCGAGCCAATGTTCAGTTCCTGCTCCGAAGCGTGCAGCGCCTCGAATCGCGTGCCGGCGCCGACCGCGAGGCCCTGCAACACCTACTTCATCAAATAGCGCTCGACTCGAGTGACGAGGAGGAGCCGGAGCCGGGTCGGCAGGTGACCTTGTCTTCGCTGCACTCTGCGAAAGGCCTCGAGTTTTCCGTCGTGTTCCTGATCGGCTGCGTCGAAGGCGTCCTTCCTCACGCGCGAACCACGGACCCCCGTATCACCGACGCGTCGGTTGCAGACCTCGAGGAAGAGCGTCGGCTGTTCTACGTGGGCGTCACCCGTGCGCGCGATGTCCTCTATCTCACCCGACACAAAGAACGCGTGCATCGCGGTAGGCTGGTCAAGATCAGCCCAAGTCGATTCCTGCAGGGGTTACCCGAAGAAGACACCGCGTCCTATCAGAGCACGGAGAGCCGTGAGCTCGAGCGCCAAGAAGTTGCGGACATGGCGAAGGCGCTTCTCGAGCGGCTCGGCGCCAGCAGCGGCTGACCGCTCACGGCCGATCGCGAAGCCGGTACTCCCACTTGCACGCGATGTCGTTGGCGTCGCGTCGCGGAGGCAGCTTCAAAGGTTTGCACTTGATCTTGCGATTGAGCATCTCGCCCGAAATCGGCATCGCCACGATGCAGATGTCGCAACAGTGCCCGAGGCGCACGTCATCGAAGTGCTCGAACCGATCGAGCGCCGGGCAGGCGTGGTGCGTGAGCGTTCCGTGGTTTGCATCGTGGAGCTCGAGCTCCACGTCCAGAATTCCGACTTCACCGGGCGCGAACTGGAAGCTTCGGAGGAGCGCTTCCACGTCGTCGCCGGTGATGCCCATGGCCTCTTGGCCGATCTGAAGGTCGTATTCCGCGGCGCCGCGGTCGATCCAGACTTCTTTTTCGAGCTTCTGCGCAGCCTCGTCGCCGTAGCGCTTGCGGATCCCCGAGTACCACCGGTCGGTCGCCAGCATGTATGCGATCGCCGCGTAGTTCCAGAGAAGGCCGAGGGTCTTTCGGTCGAAGTCATCGGCCACCTGCCGTTCGAACGCTTCGATGTCGATCTCCGATACGTGTCGTCCTTGGGACGCCTGCCAGGCCTTCAGCAAGACGACGAACCCGAGCTCGATTCCCTTGCCCCTCGCGAGTCCTCGAACGCGCCCTGGGCTTCCTGTCCATGCGGGCGCCTCCGAGGATGGATCGTGCCTTCTGCCGAGCAACTTCGAGCTGCGTACGAAGAGCTCGAACCAGCGCCGATGACCCCTGAGAACCGCCGGGACTTCGGCTTGGTCAGGCTCCGCAACCGTAAGCA
>JBATLA010000249.1:0-1682 GCA_049669945.1 Polyangiales bacterium
CGCATGAGCACGATGGCCGCACCAGAACCGTCCGTCCGCTTCGAACTCGACAATGGGGTATCGATCGCCGCCGACACCTACGGCGACCCTGAGAATCAGCTCGTTCTCTTCCTGCATGGAGGAGGGCAAACGCGGCACGCCTGGGGCGGTGCCGCGCAAGCCCTCTCGGAGCTCGGCTTCTACGCGATTTGCACTGACCACCGGGGACACGGCGATAGCAGTTGGTCGAACGAGGGCGGCTACACGCTCGACGTCTTCGCAACCGACCTGCTCGCGCTGCTGAAGCACTTCGAGCAGAAGCCGATCATCGTCGGCGCTTCACTTGGCGGGATCTCCTCGCTTCGGGCCGAGGCCCTTAGCGACCACTCGGTCGCCAAGGCGCTCGTGCTGGTCGATACGACGCCGCGGATGGAAGCCGCCGGCGTCACGCGAATCCTGAAGTGGATGCTCGACGGGATCGACGGCTTCGGCTCACTCGAGGAAGCCGCCGATGCGATCGCGGCGTACCTGCCCCACAGGGAACGCCGAACCGACCTCACCGGACTCGCGAAGAACCTCCGTCTCGGCGACGACGGCCGCTACCGCTGGCACTGGGACCCCGCGATGATTCGCTCGTGGGACCCGGAGGAGTGGAGCGATGCCAAGGCTGCCCAAGACGAGATCCAGGCTCGGCTCGATGCGGCGAAGGAGCTCGATCTCCCCGTGCTTCTGATCCGCGGCCGCCTCAGCGACGTGGTGTCCGAGGCGAACGCGCAAGAGCTTCTCAGCGTCGTCCCGCACGCCGAATACGTCGATCTCGAAGACGCCGCCCACATGGTTGCCGGCGACCGGAACGATACATTCACCGCATCCGTCGCAGAGTTCATTCTTAGACACTTCGCGCCCAAAGGAGAGAGCCCCGATGACCCATGACCGAATGTTCGACATGCCACTGCTGCCCCATCTCATCATCGATGGGCTCAACCGGTACGACGATCGCCCCTTCTTGTTCCTCGGCGACGCGACAATCACCTACGCAGAGGTGCGCGCACATGCGAGCTGCTTCGCCCAGGCGTTGGCTTCGAAGGGGGTCGAAAAGGGCTCGGGCACGGCCATCCTGTCCGCGAACCGGCCGGAGGTTCTGTACAACCTCTGCGCGAACATGTTGATCGGCTCCTGCAATACCCCACTCCATCCGCTCGGCTCTGCAGAGGATCAAGCCTACGTGCTGCAAGACGCGGGCATCGAAACCCTCGTGTATGACGCCGCCTACTTCGGGCAACGGGCCGCAGAGCTGAAGGAACGGGTGCCTGGGCTGAAGAACCTGCTCGGCCTCGGTCCCAGCGACGCGGGTGAAGATCTGAACGCGCTGGCGGCCACGTTCGAGCCGAAGCCCCTGCTTGCTCCGGACATCGGGCCGAACGACCTCAATACGATCGTGTACACCGGGGGGACGACCGGACGCCCCAAAGGCGTGCGTCAACCCTATCGCTCCGCTGCCTACATGACGATGGTGCAGATGGCCGAGTGGGAGTGGCCCGAGGAAGTTCGCTTCCTAATCGCGACACCGCTCTCGCACGCCGCGGCGGCGTTCGTCGTGCCGACACTCCAACGCGGCGGCGCGTTCGTAGCGCTTCAAGGGTTCACCCCGGACCTCGTTTTCGATGCAATCGAGCAACACCGAATCACCGCGACGTTCCTCG
>JBATLA010000250.1:0-12584 GCA_049669945.1 Polyangiales bacterium
GTCTGGGAGTGGTGGCACAGCCGGCACCGGCGGCACAGGCGCCGGCGGCACCGAGGGTTGTATAGGAACGCCGGGCGTCTTCGTGAACTGGGGCTTGCTGGACGGCGAGGATCCCGTGCCGGTTTTCGAGGATGCACAGAATGGCTATCGCGTGACTCCAGGTGGTGGCAACGTCACCTTCACGGTCGATGGGCTGGGCTCCGATGAGGTCGCGCCGGTTTCACTCAACCCTGGAGAATCACTGACCTGGGCGTTCTTTGAGGAAGACCTCGGCACCCTCACCAATCCGGCGACGGTGAGCAATCTCGAGATTTGGTTCGAAAGACTCCCGGGCTTCGGGGTGGACATCACCGCCGTGGATGGGTCCGGTGTGACCCTCGGTCCTGTCACCATCACGGCGCGGCTATCGGTGGACATCAGTGCGATCTTCGGTGAGGTGCCGCTTCATCAGGTGACGGCCGCACCCGAAGTTGGTGTTGCACAGACTGAGACGAGCATCCTGCAGATGCGGTACGATCACGACTGCCTCTAGGGTCGGCATGAGGGCTTCGCGGCCAAGGGCCACCGGCTCAGCGTGGATCGCGGAGCAATTTGGCGATTCGCGGTCGACCGAGTTTCTCGGCCAGCATCAGCGCGGTCATCCCATTTCGATCCTTGGCGCTAGCATCCGCACCGCTTCGCAATAGCGCGTCGACGGCGCCTGGCTTTGCGGCTGCAGTCGCCAAGATTAGAGCCGTCCTGCCGTTCGCGTTGCTGGCATTCACATCTGCGCCATTGCTTTGCAGCGCTCGAATCACCTCGGCATGCCCCTCAATCGATGCCCGCATCATTGGGGTTCGTCCTTTTCCATCGCGAATGTTCGGATTGGCGCCGAGGGAGAGAAGCAGCCGAACGAGATCGGCTTGCCCTTTGTCAGCGGCCACCAGCAGCGCCGAAAGCCCCCCGCTGTTCTTGGCGTCGACCTTGGCCCCCTCGTCCAACAAGATTCGAATGGATTCGAGATCGTGATGCTCGACTGCAAGGAGCAAGGGAGTCATCTCGTTTTCGCGGGACTCGACCTCGAGATCGGCGCGGTGAGAGGCGAGCATGCGGACCATGGCGGCGTTCTGCGTACCGACCGCATACAACAAGGGCGAGACGCCGCCATTGTCCTGCGTGTTGATGTCCGCACCTTGGCTCAGTAACGCCGAGACGACCTCGGTGCGGCCACGCATGGCCGCCCAGTTGAGCGCCGTGTGGCCGCTTCGATCTCTGTCTTCGACCTTCGCGCCCTTTGCGAGGAGCGCCTTGACGATCTCGAGATGTCCACCTGCGGCGGCGAGGATGAGGGCCGTGCGGCCCATCGAGTCCTTTGCCCGGGCGTTGGGATCGGCTCCCTCGCCGAGCAAACGCTGCACCTCGGCTGAATTGCCGAAGCCGGCGGCATGCAGCAACGCCTTTCGCTTTGCGCCGGCGCTGGCTTCTTTTGAAGAGGTGCCGACGGGCTTGGTTTCCGTCTCCCTTGCGAGCGCCTGCTCAGGGGGAGCGGAGGGTTTGCTCTGACAGGACAGCGCAAAGAGAAGCAGGGGCAAGCCCAAGAAACGACACGGCACCAGCAAACCGGCGAATCGGATGCGCTCGGTCGCTGGTGCCATGGTGGGGATCATCGCCCGGTTGCTAGTTTCTGCGCACCTTTGTGGTGGCAAGCGCCGTGTCGTTGGCCGGGTTAGCATCTCCCTCTGCCATCACCTCGGCCGTCCAGTATACCGTTTCTACCTTCGTGCCTATCGGTGCCGTCCACTCCCAGCTCTGAGTGACGGTGTCACCGGCAGTGATGTAAGGAATGTCCGCCATGAACTCCACGACATCGCCTCGGTTCGTGACTCCGGTCAGGAAGACGGTTCCGCTGGCCTCTGCAGGACCATTGTTGGTCACGTCGACCGCCACGCTGGTCGTATCGCCGAGAACCACTCGCTCTGGTACGTCGAGGGACGACAATGCCAGATCAAACTCCGTCGGCGGCACTGGAATCTCGCCTTCGTACTCGATCACGACTTTGACGTTGTAGACCGCTGTCGATTTGCGATCGCCCTTGATGTAAACGGCAAGGTCCAAGTCGTCGGTCATCGGCAAGCCGTTGGTGGTGTAGGGGATTCCGCTCACCGGGTCGGTTCCTGCGATCTCGACGAACTCGTTCAACCCCACGTCCACCCAGCCCGCGCTCTTCGACAACGGGGATGGGCCATTTTTGGCTTCGTCCCAGTCGAGCAGGTTGATGATTGTCGTCACCGGGGTGCCCACGACGTACTTGAGGTTGTCGCTCTGGAACGGAGGAGGACTGCATTCGATCAGCGGGATGTCCATGCCTGGAAGATCCTGACCGAACTTGCTCGGCTTGAGCCGCCAACGCGGACCGGATACCAGCTCTCCGAGCGTGTCGTCGGGAACAGGGCTGCCCACGAAGTCTTGAACCAGTGGGTCCGGGTTGGCATCGTAAGACCATTCAAACGGGTCGCGGTTGATGGTTGTGTAGAACGCGTTCGTGAAGGCGCCCTGGAGGTCCGAGGAGAACGCATAGGGAGGATCTTCTGGCAGGTCGCCAGGCATGGCGTCCGGGTCGAGAGCGAACGGCATGTTCTTCAGCACCGTGCCGACCCCGATGAAGGTCGGGTCGTTCGAGCCCTCTTCGGTGTCGATCAGGTCACCGTCGCCTTCGTAGCAGGGCACGAGCGACCTCCAGACTTCGTCTTCCGTTCCGAGGGTTCCTTCGTCGATCCTGTACGACGGCTTGCGCCCCGTGGCGGCCTCGTTTTCCAGATCTTCCGGACGAAGTTGGTCGTTTGGATTGTTGGTGATCCAATGGTTGACCACGAGCTCCGCCTTGGTCACCACGTAATCGGCGCCTTCCTCTTTCCACTGTGCGGGAAGCGGGAGCTTCACATACATGCGGATGTCGTTCGGACGCTTGTGCAGACCGCCCCAGCCGTAGAGCGGCTTTCCATCGTCCTTGAGCTGGACCGAATAGTCCGGGCCTAGCGCGATGTCGTTTTGCATGTCGGTCTTGTCATTCGGAAACATCTGGCAGCCTTCCGGAAAAGTCGTGTCGTCCGGATTGGTGCCCTCGCAAGGGGTCGAGTTGATCAGCCGGGTGGTTGGCGATCCGTCGACCAGAATCAACGCGTTGTCGTCGAGCGGCGCGTTTGCGCAGTCGAACGTGAGGCTTTCGTCCGGCGTCGAAAGAATAGCCTGCTCTCCCGTGACCGGGTCCGCGAAGAAATAGGGAATTGTCTCGTAGCAACTGAGCACGTGCTCCATCGTGGTGTAGTGCTCCGTCTCGCATTTGACCGATGTGCCGCCAAGACCCTGGCACCATGTGCCGAGCGGGGGCTTCACCTTGTATTTCTCGGTCGCCGCGTTGGACACCTGGATTCCGGTGATGACACCTTCTTCGACGATATTTCCAACGAAGCCTTCCAGATAGTCACCGTCCCTGGTCTTGCCCTGCGCGCCCAGGAAATCGACGATGTAGTACCCGAACTCGGTGTCGACCGGATACAGCACAACCCCCGACCTATCGAGGACGGGGCCAATGCCTTCGGGGCAAGCCACTCCGCCCTCGAGGCCGCAGATGATGAGATCGTCTTGCGTCGCGCCGGTCGTGCCGAACGTGCTTCCGTCAAACCCCCCCATCACATCGTCGATCGAGAAGACATGTACGGGAGACTCGTACGCCCGCACACTGCTCTCTGATGCCACTAAACCTGCGGCCAATACCGCGACCGCAAAGAATGCGGTG
This sequence comes from Polyangiales bacterium, assembly GCA_049669945.1. GTDB lineage: Bacteria > Myxococcota_A > Polyangia > Polyangiales > Houyiibacteriaceae > SG8-38. The sequence goes on from JBATLA010000250.1 coordinate 3,776, forward strand.
CGGACTACTCGTACCAACGTCATGAGGATCTCCCGATCTCGCGCCTCCGATTGTGACCCACGGGGCGCGATCCGCTCTGGGTCACGAAACAATCGGGAAACGCGGATGCAGGGGCCGTGCCATCGAATTTCACTGCCGATCGCGCGTTCAGCGGGCGCGGCCTTCGAAATTTCTGCGCGTACGATGCGAGGCGGTGCAAGCGTTTCGCCGCGCAGCAATCTGCGACATCGCGGAACTGTGAGCTAGGACACCAAAGCCGAGCGAACGGCGATCTCGATTCACGACCTGGCCATAGGCGCGGCCGCCGAGGTCGGTCCGTTGGCAGAAGGCTCTCTTAGCCCGTTGGGATCACTCTAGGCGCAAGGCGCTGATCTCGCTGTCCGCGCGCTCTCAAACGGTCTCGAAGCGGCGCTGCGCAAGCTTGGAATCGGTGGAGATTGGCCAGTGTAGATCTCCCATGCCTTCGAGCAGCGGCGCCGTCGCATGTGATTGCTTGACGTCTGAAGGCTGGCTCTCTTCACCCCGTTTCTACGCCTAGCGACAGCCACCGCCATAGTCCTCGTTCTGAAGACTCAGTGCCGACAACCCAGGTTGCCGGCGCGAAACACCTTGCCTCGGACAGCAACCCCCCCCTAGGCTCTCCCCTCGGATTGAGAAAAGGGGAGTCCATGAAGAAAGCTACACTTGCGTTGCTCGTCCTCGCGATGGCGTTTACGTCCGCGTGCAAGAAGAAGGAAGCCGCGCCCGAAGTGCCGGCCCCCGCGCCAGAGCCGGAGACCGCGCAACCGGCGGAGCCCACCGGGCCTGCGATCCCCGACGTCGCGCTCACCGCAAGTGCTTCGGAGAACCTGGTGAATGTCTTTGAAGCTGGCGTCAACGCGCTCACAGAGGCCGACGACGCCCAAGCGGGGGCTGCCGTCTTGATGGGCATGCTCGACAAATACGATGTGGCCGAGCTGCGTGCCAAATCCAAGGCGGCCAAGGCGGCCGGACAGGGCGCCTCCGACGAGGTGAAAGCGAAGTTCAAGGCGCTCAAGGCAGAGTACAACGAGGTCTCGACGAAGCTCGGTGCGAGCGATCCACAAGCGTTCGGCGAAGCCGCAAAGGCTTGGGCCGCGGCTTGGGGCCTCAACTAGGAGTAGACCATGGCATCAGATGACAACATCGCAGCACTGCAAGAGGCCCTCGACATCTGTGGGTACGACCCCGGCAAGCATGACGGCATGATGGGGAAGCGAACGCGAGGCGCGATTCGCGATTTCCAAAAGGACGCCAGCGTCGACGTCGACGGAGATGTCGGCCCACAGACCCGCGGGGCTCTGGCTCAGAGGTTGAGCGAAGTTGCAGTTCGCGCCCAGCACCTAGCTGGGTTCTTCCAGGGTGGCGGCCAAAGCGTCGAAGACGAGCTCTAGAAACAAATCCTGCGCCGCGGGCTGCTTGCATCGGGCACCCGCGGGCAGCACGCTCGGGAGCAGTGCAAGAGGAACGCACAGATAGTCCAAGCTCGACGCCGCCGCGGCCAAGCGCCTCGGGCGATGAGCGCTTCTTGGACTTGGAAGGCCGTGGTCGTATCCGCGTTGTCGAGTACCAGGGGCCCGAGGGAGCCCCGACGCTGATGCTGCTTCATGGCCTCGGTGCGACGGGGCGACTGAATTGGCTCACCGCCTTTGCCGACCTCGCCGAGCGCTACCACGTGGTTGCGGTCGACCACCGCGGTCACGGCCGCGGGATCCCGACGCGCCGGTTTCGACTCATGGATTGTGCGGACGACGTCGTCGCCGTCGCGGACGCGCTTGGCATCCAGAAGTTCATCGCCGTCGGCTACTCGATGGGCGGGCCGATCGCGAAGCTCTGTTGGAGCCGACACCCGGGGCGGGTGCGCGGTCTGGTTCTTTGTGCGACCGCGAGGCATTTCACGTCGCGATATCCGGTCCTTACACGGGCGGTCTTGCCCGGAGCGGTCGTCGGTGCCCGGATCGCCCCCAAGCTGGTGATGAGCCAGATCATCGAGGGGATGCTCAGAGACATCTCCTCTCCGGAGGCCAAGGAATACGTCCGTAGAGAGATGTCCGGCGCTGATCCCGCTGCGCTCGCGCAGGCTACACGCGCCGTCCTTCGCTTCTCGTCCCGCGATTGGGCTTCGAGCATCGAGGTGCCCACGGCCGTTGTCATCACGACGCGCGATACGATCGTGCCGACCCGCCGTCAGTACGCGCTGGCCGCCGCGATCCCCGGAGCCAAGCAGTTCGAAGTCGACGGCGATCATTTCGCCTGCGCTCGCAAGCAAACCGGTTTCGTGCAGCAGCTCGTTGCCGCCTGCGACCACGTCAATCTTGCCGCTGCTTAGCCTACCTTCGACTCACAGGTTCTCATGAAGCGCATTTCCCATCGCGGCATTCTGACTCTACTCGCCGCTTGTGCGATGTCTTGTGCGTCCGAGTCCCCGTCGGTGCGTTCCGAGGATGCACTCGCGACCACGCTGACGCCGCAGTTTCCGCCGGAGTACTATGTCGATCAGGCGGAGAGTTACTTCGACACGCTCGACACGAGCGCCGACCCCGGCAGCGCGCCTAGCTACTCCGAGCTCGTTGCGAGGTGGGAGCTGCCGCCTTGGCTCTGGCTGACCGGCTACGGTCGCGAGAACATGGTCGTGACCACCGATCTCGCGGTTTCGTTCGAGCCTTCGACCGTCCCCACGCGCGACTGCCGCGCGTTCGATGTCCAGCCTTTCGCCCGCTGCTACGTGACTTTCGAGTACGCGGATGGACCCTGTCCCATCTACGAAGAGTTTGTCTTCAATGACCAGGGGGAGATGACCTTCATCGAAGCATGGTCCGATCAACCGGGTCTGCTACCGATGCCGGACCCCGATGATCGCTGGGCCGAAGCTCCGAACGTCCCCCGCTTGTCGACCAAGGTCCCGGGCCTCGGCAACGAGACCGGTCTCATCGATCTCGACTCTGACGCGATGCACAAAGCGGCGGCCGAGGACCCAGAGGTCGCCGATTTCGTGAGGCGCGCTCGCGACTTTTGGGCCACCTGGTTCGAAGCCACGCAAGAAGCCGGCGCCGACTACTACGCCCGCGGCTGCGGCTGGGTGGAATGACCGCTGGGGCGTGCTTTTCGCCGGTTTTGAGAAGCCGTGTCCAGTGCTAGAGTCGGCCGATTCTTCAATCATTCCTCCCTGGGAAGGTGCAGCCTTATCATGTTCAAGAAGTCCCTATTCGCCGTCCTCATCGTGGGCACCGCCGCTTGTTCTAGTTCCGACTCCGAGTCGGGTTCCTCTCTCAACGCTGAGATCCGGCGCACGGAGTACGGGATCCCGCACGTGACCGCCAACGACTGGGCGAGCCTTGGCTACGGCTTTGGCTACGCCTACGCGCAAGACAACTTCTGCATCACGATGCGCGAGATCGTCTTCGCCGTCGGGCGCTCCGCCGAGCTGATGGGCGAGGACATGGGCGACGTCGACTCCGACTTCCTCTTTACGTACCTCAACGGGGACAAAGACGAGTTCCGCGAGCGCTTCGTCGAGGCCCTGCCCGACTACGCGCGCGACCTCGCGGCGGGTTTCACCCGCGGCATGAATCGCTACCTCGAAGAGACCGGTGTCGAAAACCTTCCGGAAGGCGACCGCGGTTGCCGCAACGCGGACTGGGTCTTCGCATTCGACGAGGTCGATTACTTCTTGTTCCTTCGGCGCATCGCGCTCCAAGGCAGCTCGGACCAAGGCATCTTCCGGAGCGCCATCATCGCGACCGAAGGCCCGTCCAAGGCTCTAAAAGCAGCGATTGGCCCCGAGGAGATGGAGGAGGCACGGCGTGCGTTCGGCAAGGTCGCCGAGCAGTTACGAAACGATGCCGGTGGCAGCAACGCCTTGGCGCTCGGACGCGACGCCACCCAAGACGGCAGCGGCTTGCTTCTCGGTAACCCCCACCAGCCCTGGTTCGGTGCCGGCGCCTGGTACGAGGCTCACCTGACGCTGCCAGGAGAGTATGATGTGGCCGGCGCTGCCCTTCACGGCTTTCCATTCATCGCCATCGGCTTCAACCGCGACGTGGCCTGGACCCACACCGTGTCGTTCGCGAATCGCTTCAGCCTCTACGAGCTCACGCTGAACCCCGAGAATCCGCTTCAATACGACTACGACGGTGAGTGGCGAGACATCTCCGGCGTCGAGGTCCAGATCAAGGTCAAGCTCGAGGACGGGACGCTCGAGGACCGCACGAAGACGATCTACGAGTCCCAGTACGGCCCGATCATCAACTTGAAGGGTGTGACCGATCTGCTCGATGGCTGGCCCATTCGCCTCACCGGCAACTCCGTGCTCGCCTTTCGCGATGCCAATCTGTTGACCGGAGTGCGCGGCATCGAGCAGTGGATCACCAAGGGTCAGGCGACGAACCTCGAAGAGTACCGGGCTGCGCTCAACGTCATTGGCAACCCGCTGTTTCACGACATTGCCGCGGATCGCAACGGCGATGCGTTCTACGGGGAAGTCTCCGCGATTCCATTCCTCACGCAGTCGCAGCTCGACACTTGCGTCCAGCCACCGATCGGAAGCCTGCTGGCGGACCTGACCACCAACGTGATCATTGGGCTCGACGGATCAGACTCCGCATGTGAGTGGGGCGACGACCCGGAAGCCCCCGAGGGCAGCAACTTGTACAGCGCGGACCCGCTTCCGCAGTTCACGACCACCGACTACGCCGGCAACAGCAACAACAGCTACTGGCTATCGGATGCGAACAATCCCCTCACAGGGTTTCCGACCATCATGGGCCCACTCGGGTACGAGGGTTTGCAGCAGTTCCTTCGCACGCGCATCGGGCACCTCATGGTCGCAGAGCGCAAGGACGCCAGCGATGGTTTGAGTGACACACCGCTCTTCGACCTGACGACGCTCAAGGACTTCATGTACAACAACCGCGTTTACGGCGCGGAGATCGTGCTCGACGACGTCCTCACGATTTGCGAGACGGATGGGGCGAGCGGCGTCTCCGACGCCTGCACAGTACTTGAGAGCTGGGATCGCAAGGTCAACCTCGACAGCCGCGGTGCCCAGGTCTTCACGGAGTTCTGGAAAATCATCCGTGACGAGCTTGGCAACGGCTTCCAGAACATCGTGCAGAGCGACGAGTTTTGGGAGGTGGACTATGATCCGGCCGACCCCCTCAACACCCCCTCGGGCATCGACACTTCGCTCGAGGCGAACGAGGTCCGGGTCATTGCTGCATTGGCCGAGGCCACCAGCCGCCTCGAAGCTGCCAACGTCGCGTTGGATGCGCCCTGGGGTGACATCCAGTTCCTCGAGCGCAACGGGGAGAACGTGCCCATCCATGGCGGCGCGGGCACCATGGGTGTCTACGGCGCGATAAGCGTGGGCCTCAGTGACGGCGGGTATGCAAACCCGGGATCCGGGAACTCCTACATCCAGGCCGTGACCTGGGACGAGAGTGAATGCCCGATCGCCGACGTCATCCTCGTGCCGTCGCAGTCGACCGACCCAGCGTCCCCTCACTTTGCCGACCAGACCAAGCTCTACTCGAACAAGGAGTGGGTGCGCTTTCCCTTTTGCGAAGACGCCATCGTCGAAGCCCAGATCGGCGAGACCCTCGTATTGCAGGAGTGATCGCGCGGCTCGTCAAACAGCATCGTCAACGAAGATGTAAGCGCCTTTGGTGGTCCGTCACTCGCGGATCTCAAAGTGATGGGGACTCGTACCAGATCGGCGAGGTCCAGGCGCGCTCACGGATGACATCGAACCGATTGGTTCCTGCGAAGCTTCCAGGTTCCCCGCTGATGTCGCAACAGCCTTCGAAGCCGGCGTTGCCCGTTGCCTCGGGGAAGGTGCCGTCTGCCGCGTCGAGCTCGCTGCAGCTCACCCCCTGTTCGACGCAACGATCTGTGTTCCAGCGACAAGTCGGCTGCTGGAGCACGCGAGCGTAGTAGTAGCTGTCCTCTCTCGGCTTGAACTCCGGATCGGTCCAAACGGCGCACAAGGTCTCGGCGCCGCCGGTCGTGTCGACGGTGCAGTCCGCGTTCGGATTGGGTCGGTCCGGTGCGCCGGCGATGGTCAGAACCGAGGTTTCGACGCTGCCAGCCTCGGTCAGCTTGCCCTTGATGACTTGGATTCTTTCGAGTGGCGCACCCTCGGCGTCTTGGGCGGCGAAGACGACAAAGCTCGGAGCGCCCTGCGCGCCATTCGGAAGGAGCGACCCCATCGGGACGGCGTTCAATGCACCCGATTCGACCGGGGTCTCGCCGGCAGTGAGTTGGTCGCATACGTCTTCGGGTATCGCTTCGAACGTTCCATAGCTCCGGACCTCGATCCGCGGGCCGCTGGTCGAGTAGGTACGCCGCGCGCGAAGCGCTTCGAAGATCGCTTCACGGGTGTTCTCCGTCGCCCATACCGCCGCCAGGCCACCTGGGTTGTTCGAGAACGCGATGCTGCGCCGGAACGCGCGATCCTCGCACTCGGGATCGTCGAGCTCGCAGGTCCACTGCCCGAGCTGGACCGCCGGATCGTTGTCGAGCACGCCCGCAGCACCGATGTAGCCGACTTCGTCGACGTCGCCCGGGTTTGCGTTGTGCTGGTCGGTCGCGCCCACGAAGCCGAACTGATAAGGATTGACGCCAACGACCTTGCGCGCCTTGAGCCCCTCCGCGAGAGCACCGCGCATGAAGTCGTTGGGCGCCGAGCATGAAAACGGAACCGCCTCTTCCGATTGGTCGCTGGTGATGCGCGTGCAGACGGTTTCCTCGGGCGGAAGACAGCGTGGGCCGTCCTCTGGCCTTCCCGTGCAGATGGGCTTGTTGTTTTCGAAGAAGCACTCCGCGTCAATCTCGTCGTTGCCGAGCCCGTCGAGGCCGAAACCCGGCATACACTCTGATTGGCCCTTCAGCTGGTGCATCTCGACCACGACGTCGTTCTTGGCGCGAAGGGCCGCGTCCTCAGGCGTGAGTGGCTCGTTGTTGCGGCCGGCGAAGATCCCTTCGGTCCCCACAGGCAGGAACATCCGCCCCGCCGATAGATTCGGATTGTGCGGGATCGTCAGATATTCGCAGCCGTCCTTGTTGCCGCAGGCGGCCTCCAGATGGTCGAAGAGATCCCAATGGTCTTCCGTCGTCGCGTACGCGAAGACATCGTCCGGTAGGTCATCACCAAGGAACAAGACGTTGCGGTGGACCGTCGATCCATTGAACAAGGGGGAGAACTCGTACGCAGGAAACGAGGTGAACTCGCAGGGATCGTTCGCCGCGTTCGCATCTGCGATGACTTGCGCCCAAGCATCCGATGTTGGCGCTGCATCCGGGAAGAGCGCCCAAATGAGCTCGGGATCGATGACGTTACCGCCCTGCAGAAAGAGCTCGATGTTATCGAGGATGATCGACTCGACGGCTCCGCAGCTCGCCGCAGGGTCATCCCTGCGGCATTGCTCATCGAATAGCCCCAAGAACTCGGCGTGATCGCTTACTGCGGCGAAATCGAGGGGGCGATCGAGCTGACGCTGCTCACAGGCCACGTTGCGGTCTTCACAGGCGACACCGACCGTTCCGCCTTTGGCAAATTCGTAGGCTTCCCGAGTTTCCTTCCAAGGAGTTGAACCAGAACGAGTCCAAAGACAGCCGCGTGTGCACGTGTGTCTCGCCCCAAAGAACGCGCATCTTGGGATCGAAGTCGTCGCAGGCTTGTGTTCCGCCGGTTCCGCCCGAGCCGCCAGCGTTCGAGCTCTCGGTGCAGCCCACGGCGAGCGCCGCTAGCAGGAATGCGATTGCCAATCGTTTGTCCATCACACCCACCATTGAGTGGCTCGCGCCACGCACCAGTACCCGGCTAAGGTTCCGATACCATAGATCGCGGCGGTCTCGAAGGACGACCGACGGTGCGTAACTGTGACGCTCCTTGGCGCGACGCGGCGGATCGCCCACATTGCCGCCATCGCGGCCAGCACCACCCCGATCTGCCCCGCTTCCACGCCCAAGTTGAAGAGCAACAACGGCGCCGCGATGCCATCTGGGGGTAGACCGATTTCGGCGAGCGCACCCGCGAAGCCAAATCCGTGGAGGAGCCCAAACACGAAGGCGACGACCCAGGGAAAGCGCATCGTCCAGGTGTCGCGCTCATCCCGCGCGAGCTCCACGGCCAGTAGCAGAACACTGCAGGCGATGAGCAGCTCGATGGGCGCCGTTGGGACACCGACCCAACCAAGCGTGGCCGAGGCGAGCGTGATGCTGTGACCCAAGGTGAAGGCCGTGACTGCGGCAAGCACGCCGCGAGCGCGCGCACCGGGCCCGGCCCCCGTGCGCGTGCGCGCCACGATCAAGAGCAAGCAGAGCACGAACAGGAGATGGTCGAAGCCCGACAAGATGTGATCCACACCGAGCGAGAAGTAGCTCGTGTCGAGCCCCGGCCCTTCCGCGTCGCGCAGCCCTAACCGCGTGGACGGCGAGCCACGTCGCACCATGGCGTGCCATTCATCGATGCCCGGCGTTTGGAGCTCGATGAATGCCTCGCCGACCATGGCGTCGAGTCCGAGGACTTTGATTTCCATGCCTGTCAACGGCGAGTCGCACTCGACCGTCCAACGTTCCATCACGCTGTCGCCGCGTTGGGCCCGCAGCGGTTCAGTGGCATTGATGCAGCCCTCCGCGAAGCGCACGCTCAACCACGCGCCGCGCCCTTCGAGGGTCGGATGCTTGACCAGCACGTCTGCAGTGCGGTCATCCGAGCTCTCGATGCTGACGAGCGCGCTCGCCAAGCCATGCGCCATCACGTCGGTGCTGCCGAGGAGCGCAAGGACGGCGC
>JBATLA010000251.1:0-3390 GCA_049669945.1 Polyangiales bacterium
GAACGACGCGTCTACCCACGTCGACGTTCCGTCCGGAAGCACGTGGCGAACACCGGCATCACCCTCGACCCAGGCCTCGCCCTCGGGGCTTACTCCGACCAGAGCCTCGCTTTCGGCGAGGAGCTGACACTGGGCGTCGGCGGTCACGGTCGTCGCTACCCCCGCATGGGTATTCGCGAGCTGCGAATCACCGCAGCCCAGCAAGGCCACGGCGATGAGCCAAGGCGCGCGTCGGAGCCCAACAAACACCGATTCAGGATTACCCAGCCGGAACGCAATGTCACCCTAAGGGGTAACATTAATTACTGCATCAACTGAAAATACCGTGAAACCCGGCACTTACGGCACCATGAATCACATGGAAGGGTGTATTTCTAGAATGCCCAGCCGACCATCGCGTGGAAGCTGATGGCGAGGTCGGTGGCGTCGCGGCCATTGGCGGCGCCGGGTACCGGAGGCACCATCCCCGGCGGAAAACCCGCGAACTGAGGCTTGAAATAGTCGAACACGAGCCGCGCCGCGTACGTGAAACCGACGTCTAGCTGACCCCCGACCGTCAATGCGGCGTCGAACCCGAAGCCTTTCGCTGGGCCGAACGTTTCTTCGAGCTGACCATACTCGAACGGATAGCGAAAGCCGCCGTCGACGCGCAGGTAGAGGGCGCGTTCGAGGAAGAAGTAGCGATACGCGGGGCCGACGCGGAAGTAGAGATAGTCGATCGACGGAATCGTGCCGTTGGCCTCCAACTCCAGGCGATCGAAACCGATCCCAGTGAGTCCGCCGAGCTCGCCCTTGCCGAATCGGTGGAAGTACCCGAGCTGACCGAGGACCCGCCATGTCTTCGTGTCGAGCTTCGTCGTCGAGCCCGGTGGTTGCGTTTCCAGACCGATACCGAAATCGCCATCGGCTTCGAGGGCGAGCCCGCGGAGACCCGGCGTCGCGTGCCTGGCGAGCGGCCGCACCTCCAGGCGGAACACGATGTCGAGGTAGACGCCCGAATCGTATGTGCGCGTCGCGGATTCACCGCTCGCTTCATCGATGTTGACCTCGATGTTGCGTGTTCTGCCGCCCGCGCCGGCGAGCAGCATGACGTATGGCGCGAACTTCGTAGCGCTCGTGCGTGGCTTAATCTTGATGGCCACCGGCTCTTCGAGCTCGGTGGCGACCACAGCCGGCGGAGCGGCAGCTGCGGTCGGGACGGCCGCGGGCGCAGGGGGTGGCCTTGCCGCCTCTTTCTTGGTCCCGCGCGTGGCGTTTGGCGGCGCCGCCGCGACTGCCTTCGCGAGAAGCGAAAGCGTCGCTTTCTGGATGCGCGCGTTCCCCTTGCTCGTTCCCGGCGGACCGGCCTCGCGTGCCGCGATTTCCTTGCCCTTTGGACCGGCAAAGCGGATCTTGGCGCGCGCTGACGAGCCCTTTCCCCGCACGCTGCCCCAAACCACGTAGTCGAGTCCGAGCTCACTCGCGACAGCGGCCCTGCCGGCAGAGCTCGAAGCTTTGAGACCCTCGGATCCGAGCACCTTTCGGGCGGCGCTCTGCGTCTCGAACGCCGCATGGTCGCGGAGCGCCCGAATGACTTGGATGCGCGCCTTGTCGCCGCCCTTGCCCGCAAAATCGAGGACGACGACCCTCGGCTCTTGCGCACGCAAGGGCGCAGCAGCCAGCAAGACGCTGCCTCCCAAGAGTACGGCTGCCAAGAAGCGTACGCTCATCCCCCGCCCTCACGTTAGCAGGCGCAGCGCCAAACTACGAAACTAGGGTATCGTGCCGCGCTATGGAGCTCGATGGCCCCGCGTTCGTGCGCGACGTGCAGCGCCCGATGTCGACCGCGCGGATGCTCGCCGCGGTATTGCCGCAGGCGGCGCGAAAACAACAGGGCACGATCGCAAAGACGATCGCGCCAGGTCCGATGAAGGTCCGGCAACGCGGGCTTCGCTTCGAGACCGCGCACGTCGAGGCCTATCGCCGCGTATGTGGGTACTACGCACAGCCGGGGTCGGTGCCTCTCCCCTACCCAGAGATGCACTTCACAGGTCTCATCGCGGAAGCCGTGGTGTCATCGCGCTTTCCGTTCAGCCCTCTCGGTCTCATTCACACCGCTCAGCAGGTGGAGCTCCACGAGCGATTGCAGCCGGGCGATGAAGTAGACGCGACGACCGAGCTTCTGGCGCTTCGCGACACTCGACGCGGCTACGAGCTCGACTTCTCGATGACTGTGGAGCGAAACGGACGCAAGGCATGGAGCGGCGTCGCCACGCTGCTGTCCCGCTCGGCAGACGCGCGCTCTGGCAAGACTCGCCAACGCCGCGCTGCTTCTCAAGCCCGGGCGGGGGGCTTCGAGGTGACGGTCCCGGGCAACACGGGGGTCCGCTACGCGCGCGTGTCCGGCGACTTCAACCCTCATCACCTCTGGTGGTTCACGGCTCGCCCGTTCGGGTACCGTCGACCGATCGCGCACGGCATGTGGACGCTCGCGCGCGTGCTTTGCGAAGTGCTCGAAGGCGTCGACGAGGACGCCCCAGTTCAGGCGACCGCCACGTTCAAGCGGCCGCTCCTTATGCCGAGCCGGATCCGAATCGAGGCGCAGAGGCTCGCGCCGGACCTCACCGAGGTTCCGTTTGCAGTCCGCGACGCCGAATCAGGCGCACCGCACCTCCTAGGTGCGGCGGCGTATTCCAGCTAGGCGACGGCGGCAGCCGGGCCTCGATATGTGTCTCCGCCGAACGCGAGGACCGGGTAGAAGATGAACCCGAGGAAGAACAAGCCGAGCGCGAAGGCGAGGTCGTGTCCGAACGATCTCGACAGGTCGAGCGCGATCAAGAAGCCGACAACGACATTGACGATCGGGATGAAGAGCAGGACGACCCACCAGATCGGCCGACCCACGATCTCCAGCAAGACGATCACATTGTAGATGGGGATGATGGCCGCCCAACCGGGCCTTCCGGCTTTCTCGAAGATCTTCCAAGCAACCGCTAGGAAGAACGCCACGACCGCAAGCTGGACGATCAGCGTGAAGAAGCTTCCGTCTCCATCCATGGCTCGACTCCCTTCGCCGCCAAAAAGTCGGCAGCAGAGCGAGGGTAGCAAACGGAAGCCGGCCACCGAAGAAACATCTTGGCGGACGCGCTCGGGTAACGGAACATCCGGCAATGAAGGTACTCCGCACGCCCGAATCGCGATTCGAAGGTCTCGAAGACTACCCCTTCGCGCCGAACTACGTCGACGTCGCTGACACCCTGCGAATGCACTACGTCGACGAGGGGCCCTCCGATGGGCCTCCGGTTCTCTTGCTGCACGGCGAACCTACGTGGAGCTACCAATCGGCGAAGGCGAGGTGCCGCGGGAGATGCACCTCTGGCGCGCGTTCGCAAGGTACTCGCCCTACTTCCC
>JBATLA010000252.1:0-4350 GCA_049669945.1 Polyangiales bacterium
CGCGCTCTCATCTTCATCTTTCGGCGCTTGATCTGCACCTCGCACTCTGGATTCGCCACCAGGTTCTTGTACCATAGCGGGTCCTTCGGCAGCCCGCCTTGTGAGGCCACGATGATCACGGCTTCACCGTCCTCGATGAACAGCAGCGGCGCAGTGCGGGGCTGGCCACTCTTTCGGCCGATCGTCGTCAGCAGCAGCACGGGGATGCCCCAGGGGAATGCGCTTCCGACCCGCCACTTCGAGCCAAGCAAGCCTCCTGTCCACCGGTAAACCCATACGTTCACCTTGGACATCGTCTTGATGATCGTCCCGACGTAGGGCTTGTCGAGCCCCTCGGGCTTGGGCTTGATCTTCACGAGCTCGGTGTTCATCGGAGGCACCCTAGCCCGATCTACGAACGAGGTCAGCCCTTTCGGGCCCGCTGCAGCACCGCGAGATAGAGGCGATCGGAGGCTCTCAACGGGAGCCGATCGAGCGCTGAGCGCAGTTTGTCCGGCTTGACTGAATAGACGGGCTTTGGCCGCTTCGTGGTGAGCGCGGTTTCGATGACCTGAGCCAGGATGTCGGGGTCCCGCGCCGACTCGATCTCTTTGCCGGCGAGCGACTTCAGCTTGCGGAGCACCGACGCGAACTTGGGGGTCTCTTCCTCGGCCGCGGTGAATGCGCGTTCGATCCCGGCCACCATGTTGGTGCGGAAAGCGCCTGGCTGAATAGTCACGACCTTCACGTCGACGAGCGCGACTTCGCGGCGAAGCGCGGTGGAGTAGGCCTCGATGGCGTGCTTGCTCATGGCGTAGGGGCCATTGAACGGCGCCGCGCTCTGCCACCCTGTCTCCGAGCTGAGGTTCACGATCCGGCCCTTCGCGGCTTCGACCAGCGGGAAGAACTTCTTGTTCACCCGAAAGGTCCCCATCACGTTGATATCGAGGATCCGCGCTAAGCGCTCCTCCGGAATGTCGGTCAAGGAACCGACGCCCATGATGCCGGCAAAGTTCACGATGGCATCGAGCCGGTCGGTCTGGCTCGCGACGGCGTCATAGGCGCTCTCGATGCTGTCATGGTCGGTGACGTCCATGACGATCGGGACGACGTCGGGGTCGTGCATCGACGAACGAAGCAGGTCCTTCGAGATGTCTGCTGCGAATACCTTCCAACCGTTTGCGACCAGGCGTTCGACCGTCGCATGCCCGAGGCCGCCGCCGGCGCCCGTGACGAGTGCTGTCTTCTTAATCATGTGCTCCCGGTATAGCGCAACTCAAACGAAGATGGCGAGCCTCTCGTCGACTGCTTGCGCGACCGGTAGGCGCCGTTCTATCAATGAGCAGGACTCTCGGTATGAGCACCCCAATCAAGCCGTCGATCACGCTGCCCAGCGTGGAAAACGACATCCAGGTTCGCTTCTCCGACACCGATGCCATGGGGCATATCAGCTCTGGCTCCTATGCGGCCTTCGCCGAGGTCGGGCGCGCAGCGTTCTTCAAAGCCCTCCCGGAGCCCCGAGAGGAGATCCCCTGGTTCGTCTTGGTGCACCTCGGCTTGGATTTCGTTTCCGAGGGCCGCTACGGCCAGGAATTCACCCTCTCCACGCGCGTGGTGAAGACGAGCGCCAAGACCCTCACCTTCGAACAGCTCGTTCGGGCCGACGGGGAGCTTGCGTGCAAGCTGGAGGTCGTCTTGGTCGCGTTTGATGCGAAGACCCGCAAGTCTATCGATGTGCCGGCTCACTGGCGGATCGCTGAAGCCAGCTAGCTGAGCTGGCTCACCCAGGCTTCGGTTTCATTCCAGAGCCGGTGTGCGACTTCGGAGTCGTCCGATTCCTGGCTGACTTCGGCGGGCGCGCACTCTTCGTAGTAGATGCCGCCCGAAAGCCCTGGCGCCGTCGCGCAATGAATCTGGGTTTGCGCGCCTTCTTCCGGCGACTTCAGAAGGACGCCTTCCACGGACAGCAGGGCATTGCGCGCGCGCCCGGCCCAGGTTCCCTCGAGCCCTTTCGTGGCCACGTTCGTCGAGACAGCGCCAGGATGCAGGCAGTACGACTGAATCCCGTGTTCGCGCGCGAAGCGTCGCTGCGCCTCGAACGTCGCGTGGACGAGAGCGAGCTTGGCTCCCCCGTAGGCCTTCCACGAGCTGTAGGGCTCGCTGTGCTCGAAGAGCTGCGAGTTCGACCCCTTGAAGTGGAGCTTCGAGGAGACATTGACGATGCGTGCCTCGCCGGTCTTCTCCGCCGCCTTCTTCAGCGCTGGCAACAGGAGCTGTGTCAGGTGCATCGTTCCGAGGTAGTTCGTTCGCCAGTGGATCTCGAAGCCGTCCGTGGTGAGGTGCGGCTCTTTCCACGCCGACATCAGGTCGAGGTGTACGCCGGCGTTGTTGACCAGCGCGTCGAGCGTGTCGCCCTCGGTGTCGACATACCATTGCGCGAACTGCGCTACCGAGTCGGCATCGCAGAGATCGAGCGGGTGCGCCTTCAGGTGTCGCGCACGCTGCGGTTCTCGCAGCGCAGTCGATAGGGCAGCCCGGGTTGCCTCGGTGTTCTTCCGAGTCGTGACGACGACCGTCGCCCCCCAGTCCGCCAGTGTGCGGGCGGTTTCGAAGCCGAGAGATCCCGGGCTGGCGCCCGTGACGATCATCTTCTTGCCTTCGAGATCCACGCGCTCGGCGAGCGCCGTTTTGACGAACAGTCGTCGCTTGGTTCTAGGCATTCGCACCGGATGGTCGCATACCCGGTCGCGACGGGCACGGCGGTCGACACGATGGAGGCGTTCGATTACACCCAACGCCGTTCACCGAAACGACGCACATGGGCTATTTCACCGGCAAAATCGCCTTGGTCACCGGTGCCGCATCTGGCATCGGACGGGGCCTCTGCGAAGCGCTCTGTGCCGAGGGCGCGGTCGTATACGCCGCGGATATCCAGGAAGAGAAGCTCCGAGAGCTGGAGCAATCCGTGGCGGGGAAGGGAACGATTCAGGGCGTCGCCTTGGACGTCGTTGATGCGAGCGACTTCGATCGAGTCCTCGATCGAGTGCTCGAGGAGCAAGGACGTCTCGACCTCATCGTGAACAACGCGGGCACCGGCGTGGTCGGCGACTTCCTGCAGATCGAGCTCGAGGACATCCGAAAGTCGATCGACGTGAACCTCTGGGGCGTCATCTACGGGACGAAAGCCGCGTATCGAATCATGGCGATGCAAGGTCACGGTCACATCGTCAACGTCGCCTCTTCTGCCGGGGTGATGCCTGTCCCGATGCAGACTGTCTACGCAACTTCGAAGCACGCTGTGGTTGGCTTGTCGCGATCTCTCCGGGTCGAGGCGGCGGTTTACGGCGTGAAAGTCAGCGCTGTGCTTCCAGGCTTGGTGCGAACGGGTTTCTTCGACGCCGCGAAAGTCGTGGGCAAGTACGACTACCAGCGGGAGATGAATGAGCTGCCGATCCGGCCCATCGCTCCGCGTCGAGCAGGCGAGCTGATCCTCGACGGCATTCGCGCCAACCGCGAGCTCATCAGCTTCCCGACGAGCAACACGGTCATACTCACGTTGTTCCGCCTCTTTCCCCGCGTCATGGGATGGTTTGTCGCCAAGGCGACGGTGAAGTCTCTCGAGGCCGACCTCTAGTTCACGCCGCGGGCTTGGTCGCCCCAGAACTGCTTGCGAAGGGCCTTCTTGTCGGGCTTGCCAAGCGCGGAGAGTGGGATCTGCGCGACGAAGTCGACCGACTTGGGCGATTGCACCGCTCCTTTGGCGTCTTTGACCCTGGCCTTGAGCTCCGCAGCGAGCTCGTCGGTGGCCTCGTGCCCCGGTCTGAGAATGACCACGGCTTTGACCGCCTCGCCCCACTTCTCTTCGGGGACGCCGATCACCGCGACTTGAGCGACCGCCGGATGCGCCGAGATCACATCTTCGATTTCGCGCGGGAACACGTTGAAGCCCCCCGTCACGATCATGTCCTTCTTGCGGTCGACGATGTGGAGGAACCCTTCGTCGTCGAAGCGGCCAACATCGCCGGTGTGCAGCCACCCACCCGCGAAGGCCTCTTCGGTCTGTTCCGGAAGCCCGTTGTAGCCCTCCATCACGAGCGGGGCGCGCACACAGATCTCGCCTGCTTCTCCTTGTGGCGCAGCTTGGTTGTTCTCATCGAGGAGCGCGAGATGCACCCAGGGGCTCGGCCGTCCGCACGAGGCGAAACGTTCCGGCTTCGATAGGTCGTGCTCTTTCTTCTTCAAGTGCGTCAGCGCCATCGGCGCCTCGGACTGGCCGAAACACTGAAAGAAGATCTGCCCCCATTTTTCGACGCCCTCTTTCAGACGCGCCGGGCTCATCGGCGACGCGCCATAGAACAGGGTCTCTAGGCT
>JBATLA010000253.1:0-3027 GCA_049669945.1 Polyangiales bacterium
GCGTCGATCCCCCGCAAGTATCCCGATGGTGACATGTGGCCTCGCGCGATATTCAAACTCGGCTGGGTAGAGCTCCGTGCCAACAATTTCCAAGCCGCACACGACCGATTCGACGAGCTCGTCGAGCGCGGCGGCGACGAGCAAGAAGAGGGCATCACCGGGCGCGCCGAGTACTGGCGTGCGCGGACCTTGTTTCTCATGGGGCGCCGCATCGACGCCGTCGAGGCGTATGAAGAAGTCGCGGTCCGATGGCCACTTCGATACTACGCACAGCAGTCGCTCTGGCGGCTCGGCGAGATCGTTCCGGAGCGTGCCAAGGTGATCCTGCGCGACATGCGCGGGAGCGCGGAGCCTTCCCGCATGGTGTTCGCCTGGCGTGACGAGTTCGATGATCCGGCCTTTGCGCGCATGACCGAGCTCTTGATCGTCGACGAGATTACATACGCGTCTTCCGAGATGACCGCCCTTCACATGGTCGGCAACGACGTAGACCCGGAGATGGCAGTTGTCGGCGCGGTGCTGCTGCAGAAAGCGGGTGCTGAGACGAAGCTCAGCCGCGTGATTCGCGCGCACTTCGAGGACTTCGAGGGCCTGCTTCCAAAGGGAGAGGGTCGCTTGATCTGGGAAGCGACCTACCCGCAGGCGTTCTCGCCCTTGATCGAGAGGATCGCCGAAGAGGAGGCGATCCCACCTTCGTTCGTTCGTGCGATCGCGCGCGAAGAGAGCTCCTTCGACCCCGAGGCCGTCTCTTGGGCCAAGGCGTATGGGCTGGTGCAGCTCATCATGCCAACCGCGAAGCGTTTCGCTTCTGAGGTTGGCGAAAAGGCCACACCGCGCACGCTCAAGAAGCCCGAGGTGAACCTCAAGATCGGCGCCCGCTACATGGCTTGGCTATGGGAACGGTTGAATGAGAACCCTGCGCTGGTCCCTGCCGCCTACAACGCCGGCGAAGGCGCGGTGCGCCGCTGGCTCGTCGAAGACTCCGAGCGCCCGCTCGACATTTTCATCGAGGAGATTCCCTACGACGAAACCCGTCGTTACACCCGGCGCGTCCTGCAGACCTACGGCGTCTATCAATGGCTCGCCAACGAACAGCTCCCGGAGCTTCGCGCTCACCTCCCCGGCACGGGCGAACCGCAGCGTTTCAGCGCCCTGAGGTAGCCGTTCAGCGGTGACTGAGGTCCCGTGGCGACGAAGCCGCCCTACCGGGCGACTTTCGGCAGCAACGCGCCGAACTCGATGGCCTTGTTGATGTCGCCGTCGACGCGGAGCTTGCCCTGCACGAACGCGATCTGCGGGTCGAGAGTGCCTTGGAGGATCTGCGCGAGGTGCGCGTCGCGAATGGTTAGGGTTGCGTCGGCCGGCCGTCCGTTGCCTTCGATGACGCTTCGTTCGCTCAAGTCGATCATCCAGCTCTTGTCGGCGGCACCGGTGATTCGGAGTTGAAACGTGCCCTCGCCGATGGATCGATCTTTCGGCGCCTGTTCGAGCGTCGAGCGCATTTGGTGGACGAACGCGGCGGTGAGGTCTGCGACAGCCTGCGCGTGCTCTGCGCTCGGCGGCGCAATCGATTCTCGATCCGGAATGACCGCAGCCTCTAGCTCGTTGGCCGACTCGCGAAGAAAACGACTGAAGTCGTCCATGTCCGGCATCACCGCCGGACACGAGGTGGGGCTGATCGAAAGCACCCCGTTGTAACTGAGCACGGTGATGAGTAGGCCCATCCCGTCGACGAGGGGCGCCATGCCCATCGTTGCAAGCAGCTTGTGCCCCGCCATGTACATGTCCATTTGCGGGCCGGGCACATTGGTGATGACGCAGTTGAAGATCGGATTGTGCATCTCCGCGACCCGGAACCGCGAGTAGAGCTGAGTCATTCGCGTCGCCAAGCCGAACGGGATGAACTCCCACAGATCGACGAACGCGCGGGTCGCGCCCGCCCTCTCGAACGCCTTGCCACCCTGTGTGTGCTCCTTGATGACGTTGAGCCGCTCGACCGGGTCCGCAACGTTGGTCGCGATGTCTAGCATCATGGCAGACACCTTGTTGCCCATCTTGCCGCGCTCGTCGTCCCCTCGGGTCGACACGGGAATCATGGCGATCAGCGGTTTTTCGGGAAGCTGTCCCTTTTGCTCGAGGTATCGACGAAGCGCGCCCGAGCAAATCGCGAGCACCACGTCGTTCAAGGTGCAGCCGTTGACCTTACGGATCGCTTTGACTCGGTCCAGCTCGAGAAGCGCGGTGTTCCAGATACGCTGCCCGGTGATCGTGTGATTGAACGGAGTGGTGGGCGCGCTCATCGGAACCGGCGGGGCTTGGACCCCCTTCGCTTGAACCTTGGCCGCGGACTTGAGCGCGTCGCGAATCTCGCCGCTGACACGTTTGATCTCGCTCGGCTTGCCGAGGATCTTGCGCGCTGTGTGCGCGAGCACCTCGACCTCGTTCGGCATCGGCGCAACCGCGCGCGGCGGCGGCGGACTGAACTGCCGCGGCTCTTTCGTCATGTCGAGCAGGACACCCATCATGTCAGCCCCGGAGACGCCGTCGATCGCGGCGTGATGCACCTTGTTGATGATCGCGACCGACCCTGGCGGGACCTGCGGAATGTTGTCGAGCCCCTCGACGAACGTCATCTCCCAAAGCGGCCGCGTTCGGTCGAGCGGCGTGCTGAAGATTCGGGCGGCCAAGCCCCGAAGCTCCTTCCAGTTGCCAGGGCCCGGAAGCGCGACGTGCTGGAGGTGCATGTCGAGGTTGAACGCAGGGTCATCGACCCAGTAGGGCTTGCCTATCCCGAAGGGCACCATGACGAGTCGTTGGCGAAGCCGTGGCACCAGATGGACCCGCGCCGCCATCGTCTCGCGGAAGGCGTCGAAGTTCATCGAGCCTTCGAACACGAGCACGCTCCCAACGTGCATGGGTTGGTGCGGGTCTTCGAGAAAGAGGAACGAGGAATCGAGTCCGGAAAGTGGCTGCATGGGCAGACGAGTAGCCTACACCCGCTTCGGGGTTGATCTCCAGGGCTCCCGA
>JBATLA010000254.1:0-1996 GCA_049669945.1 Polyangiales bacterium
CGTAGTGTTTAGCGGTTGGGGGGGCGCAGGGCCAGCACAGGCAGGTTCTACCTGCTCAAGCGCTCCATGGCATCACCGAAGATGTACACGAGCTGGAGGACGCCGGCGCAGGTTCCCAAGACGGCCCCGGCAGCGATGAGCTTCCACTCGTCCTGCTGAAAGGCGGGGCGAAGCACGCCTTCGTAGCTCTCACGGTCGAGCGCTTTCATGCGGCGCTCGAGCTCGCCGTGGAGGTCGACCGATTCGCCTGCGAACGTATGAAAGAAGCCGCCGGGCTTCGGCCATTCAGCCTTGATGCGGTCGAGTACCTCGGCGCGGACTGGAGGGCGCTCCGCTTCGGGAAGCACCAGCTGCGCCATCGGGTGAGCCTCGTATTTCGCGATGAGCTCGCCGACTCGGTGCTCGACGATCTCGTTCATGCGCGTCGCGCCTTGGCTCTCCATGACCGTGCGCACGATGTTGTCCGCGCTGAGCACCCGAGTCGCGACGATGCGGCCGAACGCTTCGGCGACCTCCGGCTGTCGCTTGTGGAAGAGCCCCTGAACCGTGATCGGTCCGACTTTCACCGGCTCACGCGGCGCGAACACCAGCTTGATCGCGATCCAGTTGGTGAGATAGCCGACGCCAAAACCCGCTGCCGGGAGGATCCACGGAGCGGGGTACAGCACCCACACGATCATCTGAAAGATCCCGAAGAGGAAGCCAAAGTAGAGGCCGGAGCGCTCGATGAACTTGAACTCTTGGTGGCCGACTTCGAAGAACATCTCGCCCATCAACGCCTTGTGGCGGTCGATGGCCTCGAGGACCGTCCGCTCGATGTCCATGATGCTGTCGATGTTGTCCGCCATGTCTAGCGCGATTGCGTGAGACACCTGAACGACCTCCGCACGCACTTGCTGGCGGACCTTGTTCTGCATGAACTCGCCGGCATTGTCCCACATGGCCTTCGCGTGCTTGTTGGCGACTTCGTCGATGATCTGCTCGGTGACGTCATCGATGACCGCCCCGAGTTTGCCGGTGAACGAGTCTGCGTTGAACGTCTCGTCGAAGAGCTCGCGGAGCGACAGAAGCTTCTCCGTGATCAGTGTGTTCGACACCTTTGCCAGCCGGAGCGCGTTGGCGGGGATGACACCCTGCCAGCCGAGGTACGGAGGAATCCCCAAGAACTCGACCGGGTGGAACATCATCTTGATCGCCACGACGTTCGTGAACCAACCGACGATCGCGCTGATCACCGGGATCAGCAGGACGATCCAGTTCTCTTGAATTCGGGTCAGCAGCTCCATCGTCGCCCCTACGGCGTGTACATGTGCATCCAGTAGAGGAGCAGTGCGATGGTCTTCGCGTCCTCGATGTGGCCGTCTTTGAGCATGTCCCGTACCTGCCATTGAGGGATCGGGAACACCTCGATCTCTTCGTCTGCGTCGAGGTTCTGGGCGCTCGGCGTGAGATCGGTGGCGATGAAGCCGTGCATGCGTTCGTCGAGAATGCCCGGGGAGGCATAAAACGCGGTGAGCGGCTTGATCGTCCCGGCACGATAGCCGGTTTCCTCCTCGACCTCCCGCGCAGCACAGGCTTCCGGTGTCTCGCCCGGGTCCAGGGTACCCGCCGGAAGCTCCCAGAGGACCTTGCCGACCGTGCGCCGCATGTTCCGAATCAAGATGACGCGGCCGTCGTCGAGGAGCGGGAGGATCACGGATGCTCCGCGGTGCTCGATGACGTCACGCACGATTTCGTTGCCATCCGGACCCTCGAACGTCAGCCGTGCCACCTGGAAGAGGGAGTTCGACAGGAGCACTTCGCGGGATTTCATGGCGCGCATCATGGCCGACTTCCGACACGTTTTCACGTCAATTTGACTGGATCGGGCGGGATCGCCATTGTGAGGGCGTGCGGCTCGGGAAACTATGGGGCTCGCCGTTGGCGGTCGTGCTGGTCGGGGTGATGTTGGCGGGCGTGTGGACGCTCGGCTACGGCGCATCGAGCACTTCTGCGG
>JBATLA010000255.1:0-3497 GCA_049669945.1 Polyangiales bacterium
GAACGATGCCGTGAAAACGCTCGTGCGCGTCGGCGCGCACGGGCACCACGAACCGGCCCTCCCGAATCGTGTAGAACGAGTCCTGCAGAATGGCGCTCCGCTTCTGAATGATGTCTTCGAGCTTGCGAATGATGCGTCCGCGGAGGTTCCCTGCCTCTTCTCGAAGGCGCGAGAGCTCCGCACTAGCGCCGTCGAGAATGGAACCGTCGTCACCGATCGACAGCGCGAGCTCTTCTTCGAGCCCTTCGAGCGTCGGATCGATGGCACAGACCCGATGCAAATAGGGGACGAGCTCCTTGCGCTGCGCCAAGAATCGGCGGAGCGCGGCGGCCGCCCGCAAGGTCATGCGGATGTCCTTCAGCGCTGATCCGTCGAGCACGCCTTCCCGCTCGAGGTGCTGGAGCGAGGCCGCGATGTCGCACAGACCTTCTAGCGGAAGCGATTCGCCTCGCTCGAGCAGTGTCCAGGCTTCCTTGGACTCGGCGAGCGCACGCGCGGTCTCCTCGAACGAATCGGCGAGCGCAAGGACGAGGCTCTCCCGGAGCGGCCCTAGACAGCGGTCTGCGACGGCTCGCTCCACCTGGTCCCACTCGAGGTCGGCTAGCGTCTTGCGCTCGGCCTCATTCACTGAGCCCACTCGGGGACTTTCAGATCGGAGCTCCGGGAAGCGCGCCTTCGTTTGGGAGGCGGCTCGGCCTGCGGCTTTGACACAGCCTTTCGGGGTGCTCGTAGCTCGATCAACACGGTTTCATCCTGGGTCGGCGTGATCGCCACCCGCCCCTTCCGTTTACCAAGCCTCGCGCGAAGTACCAGTGTCTCCCCCGGCGACGTCTCGAGGATGCAGGGTGCTCGTTCACAGGCTGGCGAGCCATCGCCACGGACGACCGCTCCGCCCACGGGATCGGTCGCGACCTGAACGTACACGAGCTGCGGCCCAGGGTCGGCAACTTCGACGACAGGTGCCTCTTCGATCGTGTCCGAAGCGAAGACGGCGGACGTCGGGAACTCCTCGGTAGCTCGGGTCTCGTCGGGCGCAAACCTTGCCCCCTGACCCTGGCTAGACCCAAACACGCCCCACGCCAGCGCAGCCACCGCGGCAAGCACCGTGGTCGCCCAGATCCACCTCGACGCCTTCCGTCGCGGCACCGGATCGAAATAGCCGAGCGACGACGGCAACCTAACCGCCGGCGGGGTAATCGCCGTCGCGCGGCTCAGCCGCCCGTCGAGCGCACAGCGGACCGCGTCGGCAAGCTCTTCGGTGTCCTGGTACCTGTCGTTCGGGTCCTTTGCGAGGGCCTGTCGAATCACGAGCTCGATCTCACGGCTCGGTGTTGCGTTCGGATTGATCTCCCGAATCGGTGGGAGCTCGGCAAACAAGTGTTGGGTGAGGACGCCCATGAAGGTGTCGCCTTCGAACGGCACGCGCCCCGCGAGGCACTCGTACAGAATGATTCCGAGTGCGTAGACGTCCACACGGTGGTCGAGCTCTTTTCCGGCGGCCTGCTCCGGCGACATGTACTCCGGGGTCCCAAAGATCATCCCGGTCTTCGTCAGCTTTCGACCCGGCGCACCGTCCGTCTCGATGTCGCTCATCTTGGCGATGCCGAAGTCGACGATCTTCACGAAATCGTCGATGCCGTCTCTCTTCGTCAGGAAGATGTTCTCGGGCTTGATGTCGCGATGGACGATGCCCTTGGCGTGCGTCGCGGAAAGTGCGCGGCAACACTGAAGGACGATGGCGCAGGCGCGTTCGACGTCGACCGTCGCCTCCCGTCCGAGCACATTGGCCAAGTCCTCTCCGTCGAGGAACTCCATGACGAAGTAGCTGGCCCCGCGCGTCGTCTCACCGAAGTCCGAGATGTCGACGATGTTCTCGTGGCCGATGCGCGACGCGCTCCTCGCCTCCTGGCGAAATCGCGCCACGACTTCGGGACGCCGCGAGAGGTCGTCTCGGAGCACCTTGATCGCAACGCGCTTGTCGATGTCTCTGTGGACGCCCTGGTAGACCAGACCCATGCCGCCTTCGCCAATACGGCGTTCGATCACGTACTTGCCCGCGAGCACGCGGCCGATGAGCGGGTCGTCCGGATTGAGTGGGCTCGCGCTGATCTGCGAGGTCGTCACCAGACGCGTCGCGTCGACGGGGCAGAAAACCTCCCCCCCGCCGTATTCCACTCTGCACGCAGGACACACCTTCATGACGATAAATTGCGGGCTAGCTCCCCGAAATCACGGTAGCATCGCCGTTCTCGGAGGGTCAACGGAGGCAAGGCGATTGGCGGCCGCCCGTTGCCAAGTGAAACGGGCTTTGATAGGCGCACGCCGTGGGACCGACGGTACGATTGCTCGACGATACGCTGGTCGACCAGATCGCCGCGGGTGAGGTGATCGAACGGCCGGCGAACCTCGTCAAGGAGCTGCTGGAGAACGCGATCGATGCCGGGGCGACGGTGATTACCGTGTCAGTGGAAGACGGGGGCCGGGGACAGGTCCGCGTCACCGACGACGGAATCGGGATGTCAGCCGAGGATGCGGCACTGTCGATCGAGCGGCACGCGACGAGCAAGATTCGGTCATTCGAGGATCTGGTCCGGGTCGGCACCCTCGGATTCCGGGGCGAGGCCCTCCCCTCGATCGGCTCGGTGTCGAAGATGACGATCACGACCCGCCCAAAGGGCGATCTCGCGGGCACACGGGTCGTGGTCGAGGGAGGGGCCCTCAGGGCGGTGGAGCCGGCGGGGTGTCCACCGGGAACCAGCGTCGAGGTAGTGGAGCTGTTCTACAACGTGCCGGCGCGAAAGAAGTTCCTACGTGCACGTCAGACGGAAACCTCGCGTATCTTCGAGGTTTGCCAGCGCGTCGCGCTGAGTCATCCGGAGCTTCGTCTGCTCGTTACGTCGGACGGGAGAACCGCTCGCCAATATCTGCCCGCGAAGAACCTTGCCGAACGCGCGTACCAGGTCTTCGGCGATGTCGCCCTGCACGAGATCCAGGCCCAGCGCGGCGGCATCACCTTGGACGCCGTTCTTGCCCCACCCGAGCTCGCGCGCCCCGGTGCCCGGCATCTGTTCTTGTTGGTCAACGGCCGACCGATCGCCGATCGCGCCCTCGCCAGAGCGATCGCGTTCGCCTATGGCGACCGTTTGCCGCCCGGGCACTATCCCCGTGGTGTCGTCTCGCTTCGGGTTCCTCGCGAGGACGTCGACGTCAACGCGCACCCCCAGAAGACCGAGGTACGGTTTCGCCAATCGGCACAAATGCTCGACGTCGTAACCCGCATGATCGCGCCGCACCTTCCTTCAGCCCGCGAAGGCGACTCCTATTGGAATGCCCGAATCGGCAGGGCCGGACCGATGGGGCCCACAGGCGGCATGTCCGAGTCCGAGCCTACCCCCGCGGTCGCCCAGGCCGAGAGCGCGTACGAGGCGCGGCCGCCAAACGGGCTTCGCTACGTGGCACAGGTGAGGCAGAGCCTTCTGCTGTGTGAAGGCGAAGAC